>JALOQY010000322.1 GCA_025459285.1 Planctomycetota bacterium
GCCCTCGGCGTGGACGTCCTGATCACCGATCGCCCCGCGGAGATGCGCCGCGTGCTGGCCGTCAGAACGGCACGTCCGGCCGCTCCGCCACCCGGTCCGCCGGCGGGATGTCCTTCCCCACCGGGCAGATCTCGCGGTACTCGCACCACGGGCAGAGGTTGTTCTTCCGGGGGGCGAAGTCCTTCTCCGCCTCGATCGACCGGACGATCTCCTCGATCCGGGCCTCCTTCGTCGCGAGGAGGTCGGCCGTGGGCGTGAAGCCGATCTTGCGGTCCTCGGAGAGGAAGATCAGGGAGCAGCGGCTGACGGAGAGGCCGTACTTCCGTCCGACCACGATCGCGTAGGCGGAAAGCTGGAGGTCCTCCTCCGCCACGGAATCATCGTCCTGCCTCGGCGGGGGCTTCCCCGTCTTGTAGTCGACGACTTCGAGCGTCCCGTCGGGGAGTTTGTCGATCCGGTCAACCTTCCCCGCGAGGATCGCGCCGGAGGAGAGCTTCGCCTCATGGAACTGCTCGGCGGTGTAGGGGATGACGGTCCGGTCCGCGGTCCGGAAGAACCGGTCGAGAAGATGGAGACCCTGGCGACCCCAGGAGCCCTCGAGCTCCCGGTCTCCGCCGAATACCTTCTGGCGCTCGTCCACGCGGTCCCGCTTCTTCCACGGGGGCAGGTCCACTCCGGCCCACGCGCGGCGGAAGAGGTCGGCGAGCTTCTCCGCGGTCCGCGCGGAGACGGCCGTCCGGCGGATGTCGAAGAACACCTCCAGCGCATCGTGGATGCAGGTGCCGAGGTACTGCTGCGCGGTGGGCTTGCGGTGCTTCCTCTTGATCTCCGGGTCTTTCGAGCACCGGTACTTGAACGGGCACTCGACGAAGGTCTCGAGCTGCGTCGGGTAGTACTTCGCCTCCCCGGGCGCCACTATTCCCGCTCCTCGAGCCACGCCATCTGGATCGCCTCGAGGATCTTCTCGTTGCTGCGTCCCGGGTCGTCTTCGAAGCCGGGCAGTTCGCGGACCATCCGGTGGAGGTCGACGAACTTGACGCCAAGCGGGTCGATCTCCGGATGCGCCTCCGAGAGCCGAAACCCGATCTCGTGTACGTCCGTCCACTTGAACTTCATCGCCGCTCCTCCCGGGTAACCTGACCCAGGGTCATTCTTCCCGGGCGGGAGAACTGACCCTGGGTCATTCTACCCGCCCTGGCCGCCCGTCGGCGCAAGCCCTCAGGCGCGCGGAAGCCTCTCGCCGACGGGCTGCTAGCGGTGCGGACCGATGCGGAGCTTCACCGGGCCGCCCCGGAGTTCGCACTGGCAGGAGAGCCGGGAGCGGAGCGTGAGGCCCACGGCGGTGTCGAGGCGGTCCTCCTCGTCGTCCTGCTTGTCCGAGAGCGCGGCCATCCCCTCCTCCACGATCACGTGGCAGGTGGAGCAGGCGCAGAAGCCGCCGCAGGCATGCTCGATGTGGATGCCATGCCGCAGCGCGGCCTGGAGCACGGACTCCCCCACGCAGGCCTCGACGGTGCGGTCGAGGTCCACGAACGTGAGGGGGAGCTTCTCCCGCTCCGCCACTTCCTCTGGACTCAGGATCTCGTCCCCGGGCATCTCAGGCCTCCGACAGCGATTTCCCGGTGAGGGCGCTCTTCACCGCGGCGTCCATGATCTTCGCCGCGAGGTCTTCGGTCTCCGCATTGAACCGCTTGAGCGCACCCCGGATCGCGCCGTGGTCCGTGCCGTCCCGCACGCGCGCGAGCTCCCCGATCTGCTCCGTGAAGCGCGTGAGGCGCTCCTCGGGTACCCCCGCCGCGCGGGCCTGGGTCACGGCCTTGCGGGCGGCGTTCAGCACGATGTCGGCCTCGGTCCGCGCCTCCACGAGCCAGCGCATCTCCATGTCCTCCCGACCGTGCTCGATCCCCTCCCTGACCATCCCGAGGATCTCGTCCTCGGTGAGTCCGTGCGAGGGGATGACCTCCACGGACTGGCCCCGCCCGGTCCGGAGGTCCCGCGCCGTGACGTTCAGGATCCCGTCGGCATCGATCAGGAACTCCACCTCCACCCGGGCGAGGCCGGACGGGAGAGGGTCCACCGGCAGTTCGAAGCGGGCCAGGGAGCGGTTCTCCGCGGCGAGTTCGCGCTCGCCCTGGAGGACATGCACGACCACCGCCGTCTGGTTGTCGGCGGCCGTCGTGAAGGCCTCCTTCACCGACGCCGGGATCGTGGAGTTCCGCGGGACGAGGACGTTCATCACGCCGCCGAAACCCTCGATGCCGAGGGAGAGCGGCGTCACGTCGAGGAGCAGCATGTCCCGCGTCTTCCCGGCGAGGATGTCGGCCTGGACCGCCGCGCCGAGCGCGACGACCTCGTCGGGATCGAGCTCGCACCGCGGCTCGCACCCGAAGGTCTCCGCCACGAGCGACCGCACCATCGGGATCCGCGTGGAGCCGCCCACGAGAAGGACCTCGTCCACGTCCGACGCCGAGAGGCCCGCGTCCTTCAGGGCGGCGAGGCAGGCGGTCCGGGTCCGCTCGACCACCGGCCGCATCACGCCCTCGAGCTGGCGCCGCGTGACGACGAGGTCGATCTCCGCCCGGCCCGGCATCGAGACGACGACCCTCGCCTCCCCGGCCGAGGAGAGATCGCATTTCGCGCGCTCGCAGGCCTGGCGGAGCGCCTGGAGGAGGCAGGCGTCCGCCCGCAGCGCCTCCGGGACACCCGGGAGCAGCCGGTCCATGAGCGCCTGGTCGATGTCGTCCCCGCCGAGGTGCGTGTCGCCGTTCGTGGATAGCACGTGGAACACGCCGTCGGTGATACGGAGAATCGAGATGTCGAAGGTCCCGCCGCCGAAGTCGTAGACCGCCACCACGCCCCGGTCCCGGTTCGAGAGACCGTAGGCCAGCGCCGCCGCCGTCGGCTCGTTCACGATGCGGAGGACCTTCAGCCCGGCGATGAGCCCCGCGGCCTTCGTGGCCTGCCGCTGGGCGTCGTTGAAGTAGGCCGGGACGGTGATGACCGCCGGCCCCACCTCCTCCCCGAGGTGCTTCTCGGCGCGCCGCTTCAGCTCGCGCAGGATGAAGGCGGAAAGCTCCTGCGGCGTGAACTCCCGGTCGAGGAGGCGGATCTGGAGGAGCCCGCCGCGCTCGCGCACTCCGAAGGGAAGGAGGTGGAGTTCGTCGCGGACGTCTTCGAGGCTCCGCCCCATGAACCGCTTCACCGAGAAGACCGTCCGGTCATGCGCCGTGATGCGCCGCCCGCGGGCGAGGTCTCCCACCAGTTCGAGTCCTCCCTCGCCGACCGAGATCACGGACGGCACGAGGGTCCTCCCCCGCTCGTCGGGGATGCAGACGGGCGCCCCGTCCTTCATGTAGGCGACGAGGCTGTTCGTGGTGCCGAGGTCGATGCCGACGATGGGTGGCATGTGCTCCCCTTCCCGATGCTGGTCGCGCCCGGCCTACCCGCGGCCGGCGCCCGTGACCTCGCGCACGAGGCTCGCGAGGAACTTCCTCCTGTCGAGGGCCTCCCGCACTCGCGGGAGGATCGCCCGTTTCTTCCCCTCGTCCGGTTCCGCGTCCGCCGCCTCGAGGAGCGCCGCGAGCGTGGATTCCGCCGAAACGAGAAGCCCGCGCGCCTTCTCCCGCGCGGCGGCCCCGCCCTCGGCGGCTTCTTCCCGGAGCTCGAAGACCTCGGCGAGCAGGTCCGGAGGACACCTCGCCTCACCCTCGCCCCGCGTCACTCCGAGGATCGAGAGCAGATGCTCCGCCCGGGCGACCGGGTCCCGGAGGGCCCGGTACGCGTCGTTGACGCGCGCCGAGCGCCGCTGGATCCCGACCTTCTCCTCCTCCGAGGCGCCGGCGAACCGGTCGGGATGCAGTTCGCGCGAAAGCCGGAGGAACGCCGCATCGAGTTCGGACGCCTCCAGCCGGAACCGGCGCGGGAGCGAAAGGACTTCGTAGTGGTCCGCGCCGGTCACGGGGGATCAGGCTCCCGTCTTCACGGCGGGCGCCGGCTCGGCCTCGCGGACGGCCCGCTTCCGCTTGAAGTCCTCGATCGCCTGCTTGATCGCGTCCTCGGCGAGGACGGAGCAGTGGATCTTCACGGGGGGCAGCGCGAGTTCCTGGACGATGTCGGTGTTCCGGATCGCGAGCGCCTCGTCGATCGTCTTCCCCTTCACCCACTCGGTGGCGAGCGAAGAGGAGGCGATGGCGCTCCCGCAGCCGAACGTCTTGAACTTCGCGTCCTCGATGACGCCGTCCTCCGTGATGCGGAGCTGGAGCTTCATGACGTCGCCGCACTCCGGGGCGCCGACCAGGCCCGTCCCCACGGCGGGGTCGTCCTTCGGCATGGAGCCCACGTTGCGCGGGTTCTCGTAATGTTCGATCACCTTCTTGCTGTATGCCATCGGGTCCTCGCGATGGGCCTAGTGGCCCTGCCAGTTGACCTTGGTTATGTCGATACCTTCCTGCGCCATTTCCCAGAGCGGGGACAGCTCGCGCAGGCGGGACACGATCCCCGAGAGCCTCTCGATCGTGTAGTCGACCTCCTCCTCGGTGGTGAACCGCCCGAGGCCGAAGCGGATCGAGGTGTGCGCCAGATCCTCGGAGCCGGAGGAGACCGCGATATCGTTGATCCCCATGAGGAGCGATTCGCCCTCCACGTAGGCGAAGGAGATGTTCAGGTTGTTCGGCGCGCGGCGGGTCAGACTGCCGTTCACGTAGCTCTCCGGCACTCGCGCGCGGATCCCGTCGAGGAGCCTGTCCCGGAGCTTCCGGACGCGCTCGATCTCGCCGGAGGAAAGGTCCTCGGCGGCCAGTTCACACGCCTTCCCGAAACCGACGATGAGCGGCACGGCCAGCGTCCCCGAGCGGTAGCCCCGCTCGTGGCCGCCTCCGTGCATCTGGATCGACACCCTCACGCGGGGGTTGCGGCGGCGGACGTAGAGCGCCCCGATGCCCTTCGGCCCGTAGATCTTGTGGCCGGACATCGAGAGAAGGTGGATCCCCATCGCGTTCACGTCGATCGGGATCTTCCCCACCGCCTGGACGGCGTCGGTGTGGAACAGCACGCCCTTCTCGGCGGCGATCTTCCCGATCTCCGCGAGGGGCTGGATCACGCCGACCTCGTTGTTCACCGCCATCACGGAGATCAGGATCGTCTTCTCGGTGATGGACCGGCGCAGTTCGTCGAGGTCGATCAGCCCTTCCTTGTCCACGGGAAGCCATGTGACCTTCAGCCCCAGGCTCTCGAGGTGCTTCGCGGTGTCGATGATCGCCTTGTGTTCGGTGGGGACCGAGATGATATGGTCCCCCTTCTCCCGGTACATCTCGGCGACGCCCTTCAGGGCGAGGTTGTCCGCCTCGGTGGCGCCGCTGGTGAACACGATCTCCTTGGCGTCGGCGCCGATCACGGCGGCGACCTGGGTCCGGGCCTTCTCCACGGCCTCCTCGGCCTCCCAGCCGAAGCCGTGGTTACGGCTCGCGGAGTTGCCGTACTTCTCGGTGAAGAAAGGCAGCATCGCCTCCACCACCCGCGGGTCGCACCGCGTCGTCGCGTTGTTGTCGAGGTAGATCCGCCGCTCGCCGTTCTCGCTCTTCATGAGGCGCTCCTTGGATACCGTACCTTATTGTCCAGATTTGCCGCCGAAGGGAAAGAAATCGCTCTTTCGCGCCCGGTTCACGGGGTTTATCATGGTCTTTCGGGGGAAGGATACGGAGCCGGAGATGATCACGCTGACCCAGAAGGCCGCGGAAAAAGTGAAGCAGCTCGTCGCCGCCCGGGGCGACCTGAAGGACCCCGGCCTCCGGGTGCGGGTCGTGGCCGGCGGCTGCTCGGGCCTCTCCTACCAGATGGACCTCACCGACGGCCCGAAGCCCGACGACCGGGTCTACGAGAGCCACGGCGCGAAGGTCTTCGTGGATGGCAAGTCCGACCTCTACCTCGCCGGGGTGGAACTCGACTGGAAGGAGAGCCTCATGGGCTCCTCTTTCACCTTCTCCAACCCCAACGCGAAGGGCAAATGCGGGTGCGGGGAGTCGTTCTATACCTAGCCCTCGGTGGCGCGGCGGGCTTTGCGCTCGGGTACTCGGTGGCGGATCGAACCGTCCCCGGAGCCTCCCTCCCCTCGCCGCCCATGGCACCCCTCGCCGGTGAGCCGGCGGATTGCCTCCCGCCCGGGCCCCCGCCGGCCGCCTCCGCGGACGACAGAGGCGTCTTCCTCCGAGGCTCGCCCGACGCCATCCACGCCGTCACGAACGACCCGCGCCACCTCTACACGGGCGCGGAGGTGGAGGCGCTGATCGAGCGGATCGACCGCGCCCGAACGGAGGGGGATGGGATGTCATTCCACGCCGCCCTCTCCGGCCTTGCCGCCGCGAGGACCCCCGCAGCCCGGCAGAAGCTCCTCGCCCTGGCGGCCGACGGGTCGCTGCCAATGCCCTTCGGAAGCTGCGCCGTGTTCTTCTGCTCCGGGCTCTCGGACTGCGACCTGCCGGGAGTGGCCACCGCCGCACGGAACCGGCTCGCGGCGGGCGAGGCCGACGCGCGGCAGTGGGCGAGACTGCTGGCCGACCACGGAGACCGCGATGACATCGAGGTGGTCCTCTCGAGCGGGTTCGCCGACGAGGTTGCCCGCTCCCCGAACCCGGCGGCCCTGGCCCGGACGGTCGAACTGCTCGCGGCCGGCGAACTGTCGTCGCAGGGCCTCCACGCGCTGGTCCGTTTCCATCCGGAGGAGGCGTTCCCCTTCATCCTCCGACAACTCCGGGACGAGAGCGCGGCCCTCCGGCCCCCGGGACGCCTCGACCTCCTCGGCGGCGCCGTGACGTCACCCCGAGTCCCTGATGCGAAGGCATTCCTGTCCTCTCTCACCGACCCCGCCTGGCGTTTGGCGGCGGTCTGGGCGGTGGTGCGGATGACGGAACGGGGTCTCGACATCTCCGGACTGGAGGAGTTCCTCGTCCTGCCGGTCGTCATCCTGGAGGAGGCCGACGAGTCCACCCCGGAGGTGATGGTCACGACCGCCGCTCACCTGATCGGAGGGAGCCGGATCCTCCGCGACGACCGGGCGCTCGCGGCCCTGGCCACCTGCGCCGAACGGCTGCCGCCGGGCAAGAAACGCGACGCGCTCGAGGAGATCGCCGCGGAACTCCGCACCGCGCTGGGGAGCCCGTGGCGATGAGCACATACGAAGAGGTCGCCGGGCGGCTCGCGGAATGGAAGCACCGATTCCCCGCGTTCGTGCAGGCTCTCGACCGGGAGGGCGTCCGGTACACTTCCTTCTCGAAGGTCACCTCCGTGGAGTTCTGCGAGGCCCGCTACCTCCTCGAGTCGGTCCTCCACGAGGAACTCACTCCCCGACCGGCATACTTCGTGAAGGGCGAGGTCTTCCACGACGCGGCGGCCCGGATCTGGCGCGGCGTGGCCGCCGGCCGGCCCGCGAGCCTCTCCCGTCTCCTCTCCTCCGTGGCGCGAAAGCTCGACGACGACCCTCCCCACCTGCGAAACGCCGTGCGGCTCGCGTTCGAGAATGTCCTCCCGGATCACGAGGTGGTGGCCGTGGAGAGGCCCTTCGTCCTCGACCTCGGCCCGGACCTGCCCCCCGCCCTCGGCATCGTCGACCTGCTCCTCCGGAACGGCCACCGGTACGTCCTCGTCGACCACAAGACCGGGAAGACGTTCGGCGAGCACGACGATCTGCAACTGGTTCTCTACCGCGAGTGGGTCCGGAGGGAGCACGGGGCGGCGGACTGCACCCTCCTCTACGACGAGTACCGCTGGGTGAACAACCTCGACACGATCCGCAAGCCCGCCTTCCGGCGCACCGAGGTCCGCCCGCCCCCCGGCTCCTGGCGCGCCGCCCTCGCCCGCCTTGGCGCCGCCGACGAGACGATGCGCCGCATCGAGAGGACGCGGGAACCCGAGGAAACCGGCGAATGCTTCCGCTGCCCCTGGCGCCCCCAGTGCCCGCATCAGGGCTGGTGAATGTCCCGGAGGTTTGGCCCGGGGTCTCATTACCGGGCGGCCAGTGAATACTGGTCGCATGTCGCGGCATCAGCCAGGAGCAGCGCCCCGGACAGCGGAGGGGAACCTCGCGCGCGAACAGGCGTGGCTCGCACGGGAGGTCGCCGCGGCCCGCGATCTGACGGACGCCGACCGCAGCTTCATCCTCGAAGACCTCTTTCGGACCTTGGAGGCCATCCGCGCCGGGCAGACGCCGGAAGGGTTGCGCCGGGAGGACGAGGTGCGCCGATTCCTCGATGAACCGGGCCGCAGGAACTACCGCGCGCTCGCGGAGCGGCTGGCTTGACGTCGGCGAGCCTGGTCGACACCATCCTCTGGGCGGAGCTCGATGCGCTGCTCGTCGGCGGCGACCCACCAGAATCCGGGAAGATTGACCCAGGGTCATTCTTCCCGGGTTGAGTCCCGCCAGCGCGGAGGGCTACTCCGACGGCCGGCCGGCGGCGAGGAGTTCCTCGATCATGTTCACGTGGATGCGGGTGACGTCGGCCTCCTGCTCGGCGTAGCCACCGGCGAGGAGAGCGACCACCGGGGCGCCTTGCTCCGCGGCCCAACCGAAGACCGTCCGGTCGCGTTCGCGCAGGCCATCGAAGCCGAGAGCGAGGCCGCCCAGCCGATCCTCGGCGTAGGCATCCGCCCCCGCGAGGTAGAAGACGAAGCCCGGCCGGAACCGCTTCGCCGTCTCTCCGAGCGCCCACGAGAGTGCCGAGAGGTACTCCCCGTCGTCGCAGAAGTCCCGGAGCCCCACGTCGAGGCTCGAATCCTCCTTCGGAGGGTAGTTGTTCTCCTGGTGGAGCGAGAGCGTGAAGATCCGCTCGTCCCCCGCCGCCAGCACCGCCGTCCCGTTCCCCTGGTGCACGTCGAGGTCCACGACCGCCACGGTCGGGACGAGGTCCTCGTCGAGGAGGACCCGCGTGGCGATCATCACGTCGTTCAGGAGGCAGAAGCCCTCGCCGTGGTCGGCGAAGGCGTGGTGGAAACCGCCCCCGAGGTTGGCGGCCCGGCCGGCCGTGACCGCGAGCCGCGCCGCGAGGATCGTCCCGCCGGCCTGGAGGAGGAAGGCGTCGAGCACCGCCCGGTCCACCGGGCACTCGAACCGCGGGTCCCAGCGGGCGCGCCCGTCGGCGATCGCCTCGAGCTTCGAGAGGTACTCCGGACGATGGACCGAAAGCACCTGCTCCCGCGTCGCCGGGGAGGGCTCGACGAACTCCGTCACGAGCGCGCGCTCCTTCAGGGCCCCCGCCACCGCCCGGTACTTCCCCACCGGGAAGACGTGGCCGGGCCACGCGAGGGCATAGCCGTCGGAGTAGACCACCGGGGTGTTCATCGCGCCGGACCTCCCGCGGGGAGGATCGTCCCCGCCTTCGCGGCCGCGTGGACCGCTGTCTCGATCTCCATCCGGAGCCATGCCGCCACCGCCGGCTCCTCGAAGGGCAGCGTCCCCAGCGTCCGCCGGTCGTCGCCCCGGAGCCGGACCGAGACCCAGGGGCCGCGCGAGGTGAGGAGCACCGCCGCGAGCCGTTCGAGAGGCACGGTCCGCGAAGTGAAGTGGATCCCCAGGAGGAGTCGCTCGATCCGCACGGCGTCGGATCGGATGGTCACGCGCCGGAGCATCGTGGCGACAAAGGCGTGCGCGGCGGCCCCGAGGCCCACGAGGAGAACGGCCGCCGCCGGCAGCAGGAGCCCCGCGGCGAGGGCTGGCACGAGGAGCGGCAGCCCCCGGCTCGCCCCGGCCAGCAGGCCGAGCGCGAGGAGCAGGGGCCGGGGCCGCAGGCGGTCCCGGTATGTCCAGACGTACACGACGAGCCGGTTCCCCCCCAGCCGCGCCACCCGCCCCGGCTCGCTGCGCCCGCCCGCGGCGGGGTATCGCCGGTCCACGAGGGGGATCCCCATCCCCTCCGACAACAGGAGCCCCGCCCGCGCGAGGGACTCCTCGTCCGGCTCATCGCCGCAGAGGAGGACGGGCGG
>JALOQY010000323.1 GCA_025459285.1 Planctomycetota bacterium
CAGGTCCCGGCCGCGCCGGGCCGCCTCGTCGGCGGTGAACACCACCATGCCGTGCGCGCCACCGGGGCCGGCCGGCAGCCCCTTCGCGAGCGGCTTCACGCCACGCTCCGCGGCGGGGTCGACCATGGGGAGGAGGGTCTGGATCAGGGCTTCGGGCTTCACCCGGCGGACGGCTTCCGCCCGGTCGATGAGCTTCTCCTTCGCCATGTCCACGGCCATCTTCACGGCCGCGACGCCGTTGCGCTTGCCGACGCGGCACTGGAGCATCCAGAGCCGGCCGTCCTCCACCGTGAACTCGATGTCCAGCATGTCCCGATAGTGCTTCTCCAGGGCGCGCTGGATCCGGTTCAGCTCCTTGTAGGCCGCCGGCATCGAGGTCTCGAGGCTCGGGAGGTGGGCGGTGTGCTCCGTCTTGCCCGCCTCGTTGACCGGCAGCGGGGTCCGGGTGCCGGCCACCACGTCCTCGCCCTGGGCATTGGGCAGCCACTCGCCGTAGAAGATGTCCCGCCCGGTGGCCGGGTCGCGGGTGAAGCCCACGCCGGTGGCGGAGGTGTCGCCGAGGTTTCCGAAGACCATCGCCTGGACGTTGACCGCCGTGCCCCAGTCGTCGGGCAGCTTCTCGATCCGGCGGTACTCCACGGCCCGGCGGCCGTTCCAGGACTTGAAGACGGCGCCGATGCCGCCCCAGAGCTGCTCCACGGGGTCGTCGGGGAAGGGCGAGCCGAGAACCTCGAGGACCCTGGCCTTGAACTGGCCGCAGAGCTCCTCGAGGTCCGCGGCCGACAGGTCCGTGTCCTTCGTGACGCCCCGCGCCTGCTTCATGGCCTGCATGAGGCCCTCGAGCTGGTGTCGGATGCCGTGGCCTTCCGCCGGCTCGATCCCCGCCGCCTTCTCCATGACGACGTCGGAGTACATCATGATGAGGCGCCGGCAGGCGTCCCACACGAAGCGGGGGTTTCCGGTCTTCGCGATGAGGCCGGGGATGGTCCGGCTCGTGAGGCCGATGTTGAGGACGGTCTCCATCATGCCGGGCATCGAGGCCCGGGCGCCGCTGCGCACCGACAGGAGGAGCGGGAAGGCCGGGTCACCGAACTTCCGGCCCATGATCTTCTCTACCTTCGCGAGCGCCTTCTCCACCTGCGCCGTGAGACCCGGGAGCTGCCGGGAGTCCTTCGCTTTCACGGCGTAGTAGAGGTTGCAGACCTCGGTGGTGAGCGTGAAGCCCGGGGGCACGGGCAGTCCGAGCTTGGCCATCTCTGCCAGGTTGGCGCCCTTGCCACCCAGCAGTTCCTTCATCTTCGCGTTGCCGTCGGCGGTACCCCCGCCGAAGGCGTAGACCATGCGCTGCATCGAGTTCTCCCGCCCCGGAAGGGGCATGTCACGGGTTCGCTTCGCGTGTGCGGTTCGAATCTTCGGCCTGCTCCGCCGCCCGGAACCTTTCGAGCAGCGGTTCAACGTTCGTGAGTTTCTGTATGTCCTCGAGGAGCCAGTTGTGCTGCAGGGCGAGGCGCACCACCTCTCCCGACTCCGTCACCCCGGCTTCGGCGGCGTCGAGAGGGCCCACTTCGATCAGGCCGTCCCGGACCCGCAGCACCGAGCTGAAGTCCCGGCCGGGGAGGTACTTCACCACCCGGTCCGGCGGGTAGCCCTCGAGGGCGACAACGGTTTCGCAGGAGGGGATGTCCACGAGCTTGAAGGTCCCCTCGGCGTCCGCGAGTTTCACGGTCAGCCAGGCGACGTACCGGCCGTCAGTCTCGCCGTAACGCAGTGGGCCGATCTCCGCGCGGGCGAGGAGGCGGCCGCCCTCGTCGAAGTCCTCGCGGTACTGCGCATAGGCGGCCGTGAACATCCGGAGGCCCGGCACGCCGTGCTTCTCCTTGAAGCCGGGAGAGAGGCTCTCGTAGACGATGTCCGGGGCGCCGACGAGCAGGGCCGCCCGGAAGGTCTCGAAAGCCATTTCCGGCGTGTCGCGGAAGACCGCGATGCGCGGCGTCTCCTCGCGGGGGCAGATGTAATCGCAGACGGCCTGGATCGTGCTGCAGCAACCGGTCAGGAACGACGAGAGCAGGAGGATGGTCGCGGTGGCGGTCCTCATCTTCCCTCCAGGGGATTCGGAACCGAAACATCCATGGTATCAGTCGGCCGGCGCGATCCCTAACAGCCTGTCGGGGTGAAGGCCCGATTTGCCGGCGCGGCGCCGGGGGGCCGACGGCCGGAAGGCCACCACCGGACGTTCCATCCCGGCGGCCCGCCGGATGGGGCGCACGGCCAGAATCCCTTGACGGTCCTTTTCGGCCGGTGCTAGCCTGCCTTGTCTCCGTTGAGCACTGGTCATCCCCTCTGGGGGCTGAGGTCGGCGTACAGCGAATCGGGAGTCCGATGGCGGAGCGAAAGAAGCTCGGGCAGATCCTCGTCGAGATGCGGGTGGTCAGCGAAGAGCAGGTCCACAAGGCCCTGCTCCACGCTCGCCAGAAGCAGATTCGCGTCGGGGAGGCCCTGGTGGAGCTCGGGTTCTCCGACGAGGAGAACGTCACCAAGGCCCTGTGCCGGCAGTTCGGCCTGCAGTTCGTGAACCTCGAGAAGCGGGACCTCCCGCCGGGGGTCGCAGACATGCTGCCGGCGGAGGTCGTCGTCACGCACCGGATCATCCCGGTGAAGAAGCCCTCGCCGACCGCGGTGATCGTGGCCCTGGACGATCCCGAGCGGGTCTTCATCCTGGACGACCTGAGGTTCCAGACCGGGGTCGACCTGCGCCCGGTCCTGTCCACGCCCAGCGGCATCCGGCGCGCACTGGAGACCCACTGGCAGGTGGTGGAGACGTCGAAGCCCGCCGGCGAGGATGTCATCGCGGCCGCCGCGGGCGGGACGGACGACGACGCTCCGGTCATCCGGCTCGTCGACCAGATCATCATGGACGCCGTCCGCTCCCGGGCATCCGACATCCACGTCGAGCCACTCGCGGACCGCGTGCGGGTCCGGTACCGGATCGACGGCGTGTGCCAGGAGATGCCCACGGTTCCCAAGACGCTCCAGGGACCGGTGCTCTCCCGGCTCAAGATCCTCGCCAACATGGACATGGCCGAGAAGCGCCGTCCCCAGGACGGCCGCATCGCCATGAAGGTGGACAATCGCGATATCGACTTCCGCGTCTCGGCCCTCCCCGCCTATCACGGCGAGTCGCTGGTCATGCGTATCCTCGACAAGCAGCGCGGACTCGTTTCTCTCGAGCAGCTCGGCTTCCACCCCAGCGACAACGCGCGGTTCGACCGGCTCATCAAGCGGCCGAACGGCATCTTCCTCGTGACCGGCCCGACCGGGTCGGGCAAGACGACGACGCTCTACGCCGCGCTCCAGGCCCTGAACCGGCCGGACGTCAAGATCATCACCGCCGAGAACCCGGTGGAGTACAACCTCTCCGGCATCAACCAGTGCGGTGTGAACCGGACGATCGGGCTGACGTTCGCGAGAATCCTCCGGTCCATGCTGCGCCAGGCCCCGGACATCATCCTGGTGGGCGAGATCCGCGACCTCGAGACGGCGGAGATCGCCATCCAGGCGGCCCTCACCGGCCACCTCGTGTTCTCCACGCTGCACACCAATGACGCCCCATCGGCGATCACGCGGCTCGTGGACATGGGGGTGAAGCGGTTCCTGGTTTCCACGGCGGTGATGGCGGTGATGGCCCAGCGTCTCGTGCGGGTGATCTGTCCGGAGTGCCGCGAACCCTACTCGCCGGAACCGACGGAACTCCGACTGGCCGGGGTCACGCTCCAGCAGCTCGAGGGGCGGACCGTGTACCGCGCGAAGGGCTGCCCCGCGTGCCGGAACACCGGCTACAAGGGGCGGATCGGCATCTTCGAGCTGTTCGAGATGGACACGACACTGCGCGAACTGGTCTTCAAGGGCGGATCGAACACCCAGGTCCGCGAGCAGGCCCGGATTTCGGGCGGGCTCGTGAGCCTCCTGGAGGACGGGGTCCGCAAGGTGCTCGAAGGGAGTACGACTTTCGAGGAGGTGCTCGCCGCCACCGTGAGCGGCGAACAGCTGATGACCGCTTGACCGGGTCAGGCCCGGAGAGAAGGCGTGCCCTTGGCCGTTGACATCCTCAAACTCCTGGATCTCGTCATCAAGGAAGACGGGTCCGACCTCCACCTCGCCGTGGGCATCACCCCCCGGATCCGGGTGCACGGGCGCATGCGGAACGTGAAAGCGGAGCCGCTGAAGCCCGAGGACACGGTCGAGATGATGAAGGTCATCGCGCCCCAGCGGAACCTGCTCGAGTTCAAGGAGAAGGGCACGACCGACTTCGCTTACGCCTACAAGGACCAGGCGCGCTTCCGCGTCTCCTGCTACCGCCAGCGCGGGATGGTCGGCCTCGCCATGCGGCTCCTGCCGAACCGGATCCTCTCCTTCGAGCAGATCGGGCTGCCGCTGGAGGTCCAGCAGCTGCTCGACCGGCCGCGCGGACTGCTCCTCGTCACCGGGCCGACCGGCTCCGGGAAGACGACGACGCTCGCGACGATGGTGGACTACCTGAACGAGAAATTCGACTGCCACATCGTGACGATCGAGGACCCGATCGAGTACTACCATTCGAGCAAGACCTCCATCGTCACCCAGCGGGAGATCGGCAGCGACGTGGGGACGTTCGGCGAGGCCATGCGCCGCGTGCTGCGCATGGACCCGGACGTGATCCTCCTCGGCGAAATGCGCGACCGGGAGACGATCTCCACCGCGATCACCGCCGCCGAGACGGGCCACCTCGTGCTCGCCACGCTGCACACCACCGGCGCGTCACGCACCGTGGACCGGATCATCGACCAGTTCCCGCCGGACCAGCAGGAGACGATCCGCGTCCAGCTCTCCGTGAGCATCATCGCGGTGATCAGCCAGGTGCTCATGGCCCGCTGCGACAAGCCCGGACGGGCCGCCGCGTTCGAGATCATGATCATGAACTCGGCGGTGGAGAACCACATCCGGAAGAACGAGTCCTTCAAGATCACGTCGGTGATCCAGACCAACCGCACCCGCGGCATGGTCCTGCTCGACGACTACATCATCGGTCTCTTCAAGGCGGGAAAGGTCTCGAAGGACGAGTGTCTCGCCTGGGCGCAGAACCCCATCGAACTCCGCAAGAAGATGGACTACATGGCGCTCGGCGGTACCGAGGACACCATGCCCCCGGTGGCCGAGGACGAGGCCGGGAAGAAGAACGGTGGAGAGAAGGTCACCGTGGGCGGACTCTACCCGAGGAAGAAGACCGAATGAGCCCTCCCCCGACGAGGAAGAAGCTCCTGGGGCAGGTCCTCAAGGAACTGGGGCGCTGCCACGAGGGCATGATCCAGGAGGCCCTCTCCGTCCAGCGGCGGGACGGCGGACAGATCGGTCAGATCCTCGTGAAGCTCGGCCACGCCTCGGAAGGGGACATCCTG
>JALOQY010000038.1 GCA_025459285.1 Planctomycetota bacterium
ACGAGGAGTCGACCTTACGGAGTCGGTCGGCGACGAGGAGCGACGACGCGCCGCGAAGCGGATCACCCCGGCCCGAAGGGTTGTCGGCCCCGGCGCGGGTTTCGGTACCGCCCACCGACTACCTCTCCGGCCGCGCCGGGGCCGACAACGAGGCCGCGCGGGATTATTGCTCACGCTCTCAGGCCAGGGAGCCCTGGACCTGGCGCTCCACGCGTACGACGGTGATCCAGGGCATGTGGCCGGGGCGCCGGTGGTGCTGGAGGACCCACATGCCCACCTGTCCCGGCGTGCCGTGGAGACCGTGCCTCGAGACCTCGCAGTCGTCGTCGTCCACGCCGAAGTGGTCGCGGATCTCGTACTTCAGGGTGGCCGTGTAGGCCGGCGGGGATTCCGTGGCGCGGAAGGACCGGACCCAGATCCGGATCCCCTGCATGCTGCCGATGCAGATCTTCGCGGCGCGGTCCTGCCGGAGGTCGAGGTCCACGTCGGGTGGGGGACAGGACGGGAGGGTCCGGCCCGTGGATCGTCCGCGCTCCTGTCGTGGCGAGTCGCCCACGCCGCCGCGGTTCGGGCCGCTGCCGGTCACGAGGTCCCGGTAGTCGATCGTCCCCGCCCGCCTCTGTGCCCGGAGGTTCTCCCGCACGAAGCCCTCGAAGCGCGTCGCGGCGGCGACGAAGGCCGGCGTCTCGCGCATCGCCCCGTCGAGACTCGCGAAGTTCCGCTCCTCGGCGCGACGACCGTTCACGCGCCAGGCGTTGAAGAGCTCCACGGCAACGGCGCCGCCCACGAGCATCTCCCGCAACAGGTACGCCTCGAGCGCGGCCGTGGGCTCGACCATGGCCACGGCGACGCGCGCGCGCGCGACGGCGCCCGCGCGGATCGGGCGGGCCGTGGCATCGAGGTCCTCCTTCGCCGGATCGTCCATCACCGAAGCGATCAGGAAGTCCTCCCCGGCCGGCTGGTTCACGATCGGCATGGTGGTCCTCCGCGTGTGGTTCACCGCATGATACCGCGGCGCGGCCGGTGACCGCAATCCGGTCCCTCGATGGTCGCCGGTCGGGGCCGAGGGCGGTCTCTTCGGTGCGGCCCGTCGCCCCGACGGGCTGCTACAATGGTCAGCAACCCGCCGAACGGCGGAAGCGAGGAACCATGGACATCTGGCTCTACTACGAAGTCCTCCACCGCCTGCACACGTACATGAATCCCGTCTCCGCGGCCGCGGTGGAGGAAGCCGCCTCACTCCTCGGGCTCGCCCCGGGGACGCAGGTCCTCGACATCGCCAGCGGGAACGGGGAGCTCCTCATCCGTCTCGCGGAGAAGTACGGCGTCATCGGGGTGGGGGTGGACGCCTCGCCCTACACCGTGCGGCGGGCGGAGGAGAAGCGGCGGCGCCGGGTCCCCGGCGCCGGGATCTCCTTCGTCCATGGCCGGGGAGAGGAGTACCGGCCCGACCGCCCGTTCGACGTCGTCTCCTGCGTGGGGGCCTCCTGGATCTGGGGCGGCCTCCGGGGAACGCTCGAGGCCCTGGCGCGGTTCGTTCCCCCGGGCGGCCTCATCCTCACCGGCGAGCCGTGGTGGCGGTCGACGCCGCCGCGCGAGTATCTGGAGGTCGAGGAGCTGCGCGAGGAGATGTTCTTCGACCTCGCCGGTTGCCACCGGGTGGCCGGGGAGCTCGGCCTCTCGACGATCTGGATGCAGGCCGCCACGGAGGCCGACTGGGACCGTTACGAGATGCTCCAGCTCGCCTCCTTCGACGACTTCCTCCGCGAATGTCCGGATCACCCCGACCTCCCGGAGATCCGCGCGAAGCTGATGGCCTCGAAGGAGGCCTACCTCCGCCACGGCCGCGACTGCCTCGGTTTCGCCCTCTGGATCTTCCGCACCCCGCGCCGGTGACGGGAGGGCTGGGCAGCGGCTTCGTCACGCGCGGTTGCGTTCGGCGCGTTCGAGGCGGCGGCGATCTTCGTGGGCGAGGGCGCGCTTGCGGAGGCGGATCGACTGGGGCGTCACCTCCACCAGTTCGTCCTCCTCGATGAACTCCAGCGCCTCCTCCAGCGTGAAGCGGCGCGGGGGGGTGAGGATGATGTTGTCGTCCGAACCGGCGGCCCGCATGTTCGTCTGTTTCTTCTCGCGGCAGGGGTTCACCACGATGTCGTTGTCGCGGCAGTGGAGTCCCACGATCTGCCCGCGGTAGACGCGCTCGCCGGGGCCGGTGAAGAGCGGCCCGCGATCCTGCAGCGTGTTCAGGGAGTACCCGGCAGTCTTCCCGTCTTCCAGGGCCACGAGGACGCCGTTCGCCCGGCGGCGGCGCCCCTCGTGCTGCGGCCCGAAGTGCGAGTACTGGTGGTAGATCGTCCCCTCGCCGCGGGTGTCCGTGAGGAACTCCGAGCGATAGCCGATGAGGCCTCGGGACGGGATGACCCACTCCTGTCGCACCTGGCGCTGCTCGTCCACCTTGAGGTTTCGCATCTCGCCGCCGCGCTGGGAGAGCTTCTGGATCACGACGCCCGAGGCGGCCTCGGGACAGAGGACCACCACCTCCTCGAACGGCTCGTGCCGGACCCCGTCGACGTCCTTCAGGACGACCTGCGGCTGGCTGATCGACATCTCGTACCCCTCCCGGCGCATCGTCTCGATGAGCACCGAGAGGTGGAGGGTCCCGCGGCCGGAGACGACCATCCCCTCGACCGCGGCGGCCGGTTCGATCCGAAGGCCCACGTTCGCCACGGCCTCCCGGAGCAGTCGCTCGCGGATCTGCCGCGACGTCACGAACCGGCCCTCCCGCCCGGCGAAGGGGCTGGTGTTCGGGAGGAACGCCATGCTGATCGTCGGCTCGTCCACCGAGGTCCGGGGCAGAGGCTCGGCCGCGTCCTCCGGGCAGATCGTGTCGCCCACCGTGGCCGATCCGGCCCCGGAGAGCGCCACGATGTCCCCGGCGTGCGCCTCCTCGCAGTCCGTGCGCTCGAGCCCCCGGAAGGTCTGGAGCATCGTGATCCGGACCGGCTCGCAGGAGCCGTCGAGCTTCGTGATGACGGCGTTCATCCCGCGCCGGATCGTCCCGCGGCGGATCCGGCCGATGCAGATGCGGCCGAGGAACGGCGAGTAGTCGAGGGTGGAGACCTGGAAGCGGAGGGGGCCGGTCGCGTCCGCCGCCGGTTCCGGGCAGGTGGCGAGGATCATCTCGAAAAGGGGCGTCAGGTCCTTCTTCGGCTCATCCATCTCGCGGACCGCCCAGCCCTCCCGGCCGCAGGCGTAGATGACCGGGAAGTCGAGCTGGCGCGAGTCGGCCTGGAGGGCCACGAAGAGGTCGAAGACCTCCTCCAGCACCTGCTTCACCCGGGCGTCCTTGCGATCCACCTTGTTGATGCACACGAGCGCCTTGTGGCCGAGGGCCAGGGCCTTCGACAGCACGAACCGCGTCTGCGGCATCGGCCCTTCCGCGGCGTCCACGAGCAGGAGCACGGCGTCCACCATGTTGAGGACGCGCTCCACCTCGCTGCCGAAGTCGGAGTGGCCCGGCGTATCGACGATGTTGATGCGGACGCCGCCCCAGGTGACCGCGGTGTTCTTGGCGAGGATCGTGATTCCGCGCTCCCGCTCCTGGGGGTTGCTGTCCATCACCCGCTCCGAGACGACCTGGTTGTCGCGGAAGGTGCCGGATTGGCGGAGCAGCCCGTCCACGAGAGTGGTCTTGCCGTGATCCACGTGGGCGACGATGGCTATGTTACGGATCTGCATGGCGCAGGTTCTTTCGGAGGTGGCCCGATTCCGGGCGGCAAACCCCGGAGTTTACCTCTGGCAGCCTGTCGGGGCAAAGGGATGCACCACAGAGATCATCCTCGGCCCCGGCAGGCCGCCAATTCGCGGACTCCGCAGGCACCAGCCCCGGGGGTCCTGTGCCAGCCGCATGAAGAGGACCTGCCGGCCATGGGACGTGGCCCGGGGAACCCTGTTTCCGCCTGCGCCGAGGGGCCTCCGCGCGCATGGGGGTTCACGCCGACGGGCTGCTGGCGGCGACGGGCCGCCGGCCCGGAGAAAAGCCTCAGAGCCACTTCTCCCGGGAACCGGGTTTCGCGCTATTCTCACGGTGTGGACTCACCGCGACTCCCGGACGAGGACCTGCGGCGGTACGACCGGAACATCCGGATCGCCGGATTCGGCGCGGAGGGGCAGGCCCGCCTCCGCGCCTCGCGGGTCCTCGTCGTGGGGCTCGGAGGGCTCGGCTGCCCGGCGGCGCTCTATCTGGCCGCCGCCGGGGTCGGGACGCTCGGTCTCGCCGACCCCGACCGCGTGGAACTCTCGAACCTCCAGCGGCAGGTGCTCCACCGCGAGGCGAGCCTCGGCCTCCCCAAGACCCGCTCGGCGGCCGAAGCCCTGCGCGCCCTCTGCTCGGCGCTTCGGATCGAGGAGCACCCGATCGAGGTCACCGCCGCGAATGCCGCGGCGATCCTCTCCGGCTACGACGCGGTGGTGGAGGCCACCGATCGTTTCGAGGCGAAGTTCCTCCTGAACGACGCCTGCGTCGCGCTCGGGACGCCGCTCGCCACCGCGGGGATCCTCGCCCTCTCCGGCCACGCGCTCTTCGTGGTGCCGGGGCGGACGGCCTGTCTGCGCTGTGCGGTCCCCGAGGTGGTGCGAGGGGAACCCACCACGGCGCAGCGCGGCGTCCTCGGCGCGGTGCCGGGGATTCTCGGGAGCCTTCTCGCGTTGGAAGTGCTCTGCCATCTCGTCGGGCTCGGCCCCGCGGGCGCCGGGGGCCGCCTCCATTCCCTGGACGGGGAGCGCCTCCGACTGACCACCACGAAGATCGCGCCGCGCCGGGGCTGCCCGTGCGGCGCGGCGAAGGAGTAGCCATGGACGACACGGTCCTGCGGATCGCCGGCCGGGAGTTCCGCTCGCGACTCCTGCTCGGCACCGGCAAGTTCCCGTCCGCCGTCGCGCTGCGGGCGGCCATCGCCGCCTCCGGCGCGGAGATCGTCACCGTGGCCCTGCGCCGCGTGGACCTCGAGCGTCCGGAAGAGGAGGGGATCCTCTCGGCCATCGATCCGGAAAGGCAGCTCATCCTCCCCAACACCTCCGGCGCCCGCACGGCGGACGAGGCGGTGCGCCTCGCGCGCCTCGCCGCCGCCGCCGGCCTGCCCCGCTGGGTGAAGCTCGAGCTGACCCCCGAGCCGCGGTATCTGCTGCCGGACCCGATCGAAACGCTGCGGGCCACGGAGACGCTCGTGTGCGAGGGGTTCACGGTGCTCCCCTACATCCAGGCCGACCCGATCCTCGCGAAGAGACTCGAGGAGGCCGGGGCGGCCACGGTGATGCCCCTCGGCGCGCCGATCGGCAGCAACCGGGGTCTCCGCACCCGGGACATGGTCCGGATCATCATCGAGCAGGCGCGGGTGCCGGTGGTGGTGGACGCCGGCCTCGGCGCCCCTTCGCACGCCGCGGAGGCCATGGAACTCGGGGCCGACGCGGTGCTCGTGAACACGGCGATCTCCGATGCCGAGGACCCCGCGGCCATGGCGAGGGCCTTCGCCCTGGCCGTGGAGGCCGGCCGTCTCGCCCGCCTTTCGGGTACGGCGCCGGAGCGCGATCGAGGGCAGGCCTCCTCGCCTCTCACCGGTTTCCTCGGGGCGCCGGGGAGCGCCTCGTGAGTTTCGCGCGCGAACTCGATGCCTGGCCTCCGGAGCGGATCACGGCGCTCCTCGACCGCGCCGGGCCGGCGGAGGCGGAGCGCGCGCTCGGGCAGGAGGAGCCGGGCCCCGCCGACCTCGCCGCGCTGCTCTCTCCGGCGGCGCGTCCGTTACTCGAACGGATGGCGCGGCGGGCGTCGGCCATCACCCGGCAGCACTTCGGGCGGACGGTGACCCTCTATGCGCCGCTCTACGTCTCGAACGTCTGCGGCGCGGACTGCGCCTACTGCGGGTTCTCCACGGCCGCGGGGAAGGGACTGCGCCGGCGGACGCTCGGGCCCGATGAGATCGCCCGGGAATGCGACGCACTTGCAGCGCGGGGGTTCCGCCATGTCCTGCTCGTTTCCGGGGACGCCCCGGGGCAGGTCACGTGTGGGTACCTCGCGGAGGCCGTCCGGATCGCCCGCGCGCGCTTCCCCTCCGTGAGCATCGAGGTGCAGGCCCTCGACGGGGAGGAGTACCGGCGCCTCGCCGGCGCCGGCATCGAGGGGGTGACCCTCTACATGGAGACCTACGACCGCGGGGTCTACGCCGGAGTGCACCGCGGGGGACGGAAGGCCGACTTCGAGGGGCGCCTCGAAGCCCTCGAGCGGGCGGGGATGGCCGGGGTGCGGCGACTGAACGCCGGCGCCCTCCTCGGCCTCGCCCCGTGGCGGATCGACGGCTTCCGGCTCGGCCTCCATGTGCGCTGGCTCCAGCGCGCCTGCTGGCGGAGCGCGGTGGCCGTCTCCTTCCCGCGCCTGCGGCATGTTCCGGAGGGCTTCGCGATCCCCTGTCCGGTGGGGGACGCGGATCTGGTGCAGATCATGCTCGCCCTGCGGCTCTTCCTTCCCGAGGCGGGCTTCACCCTCTCCACCCGGGAGCCCGCGGCCCTCCGGGACCGGCTCGTCCCTCTCGGCGTGACGCTCCTGAGCGCGGGCTCCGTGACCCGGCCCGGAGGGTACGCGGACGCGGAGGAGAAGGTGCTCGCCCAGTTCGAGGTGGAGGACCGGCGATCCCCGGAGGAGGTGGCCCGGGCGATCCGCCGGGCGGGCTACGATCCGGTGTTCAAGGACTTCGACCGGGCCTTCGACGCGGAGCCGGAGATCCCGGGGAGGGAGCGATGCGGATCCTCGTGAACGGCGACGGGCGCGAGTGTGATCCCGGCACGACGGTGGCCGATCTCCTCGACGCGCTCGGCCTCCGGTCCGGCGCGGTGGTGATCGAGCGCAACGGGACCATTCTCGCCCGCGAGGCATTCGCCGTGACCCCGCTGGCCGAGGGCGATGCGCTGGAGATCGTCCGCCTCGTGGGCGGCGGGTAGGCCCGACGGGGACAGGCTTCCGGCCGCATCCATCCGGATCGGGGGCGGCACCACCCAGACCTGAAAAGTTTACAAGTTACCAACGTCCCCCTACGTTACGCGCATGAGCGGGCCGGGTTCGAAGGTCATCCTGTGGGGGATCGTCGCGGGGATCCTGCTGGGGGCACTCCTGGGCACCCTCGCGCCGCGGGCCGGCGTGGCGGTGGCGTTCGTCGGAGACCTCTTCCTCCAGATGCTGAAGCTCCTCGTGGTGCCGCTGGTCGTCACCAGCATGATCGCGGGGATCTCCGGACTCGGTGACGTCCGGCACGTGGGACGCACCGGCTTGCGCACGCTCCTCTTCTACGCCACGACCACCTTCCTGGCCGTGGCGCTCGGTCTCGTGCTGGTGAACATCGTCCGGCCCGGGGACCGGTTCGAACGGTCCGGCGTCGAGGGACGCGCCGAAGTCGCGGACCGGACCCTCCGCCAACTCCATCTGGAACGGGACCCGGACCTTTCGCGCCGAGTCGAGAGCGGGGAGGTATCGAAGAAGGAGGCCATCGACGCGCTGCTCGAGCGGCGGCGGAAGAGCCCCGGACAGGCGATCCTCGGCATCCTCGAGCAGATGTTCCCTCCGAACCTCTTCGCGGCCCTCGCGGAGACGAACGTCCTGGCCCTCATCGTATTCTCGCTCGTGTTCGGGGGGATCCTCACGACCATGGGGTCGCGGGGAGAACCGGTGCTCCGGTTCTTCCTCGGGGCGAACGAGGCGATCATGGGAATGGTCCGCCTCGTGATGTGGGTCGCCCCGGCGGGCATCTTCGCCCTCGTGGCCGGGAGGATCGGGACCGAAGGCGGCGGCCGGGCGGTGCTGGACATCGCCGCGATGCTCGGCTCCTACGCCTTCACCGTCCTGCTCGGACTCGCGATCCACGGTCTCGTCGTGCTCCCGCTCCTGCTCCGGTTCCTCGGGCGCCGGAGCCCCCTGGCCTACGCCGGCGGCATGGGGCGCGCGCTGCTCACGGCGTTCTCCACCGCCTCCTCCTCGGCCACCCTGCCCTTGAGCATCGAGTGCACGATCCGGCAGAACGGCGTCTCCGAACGCGCCGCGAACTTCGTCCTTCCCCTCGGAGCGACGGTGAACATGGACGGCACGGCCCTCTACGAGGCGGTGGCGGTCATGTTCATCGCCCAGGCCTACGGGATCCACATGGGGCCGGTGGAGATGGGGGTGATCTTCCTCACCGCCACGCTCGCCTCGATCGGGGCGGCGGGTATCCCCGAGGCCGGGCTCGTGACGATGGTCATGGTGCTCGCGGCGGTGAACCTCCCGCTCGGCGGCATGGGGCTCATCCTCGCCATCGACTGGTTCCTCGACCGGTGCCGGACCACGGTCAATGTGTGGGGCGATGCCGTGGGGGCGGCGGTCATCGACCGGTTCGAGAGTCCTCCCGTCCCCCCACCGGCCGCCTGAATCCCGCGCGACGGGATTGACACTGTCCGGGGAACCCCTACAATGACCGCCGATGCTGCGGAAACCTGGGGTCCGCTTGAGCCTTGGCATCACTCTGTTCGCACTGTGCGCGTGCGAAAGAGAGAGTTCGTCGCCTCCCCTGGAGCCGGCAGGCTTCGTGGACAGGGCGGCAGAGGCCGGCCTCGTCCACGTCAACCACACCGGGGTCTTCCACGAGAAACCGACGATCATCGAGTCCAAGGGGGCCGGAGTCCTGACCCTCGACTACGACGGGGACGGCCTTCTCGACCTGTACTTCGTGGACGGGAACCACTTCCGCCTCGACCCCACCGGACGTGTCTCGAACCGGAAGGCCTGTCCGGAGGCCATGAACCACCTCTATCGCAACCTCGGGGGCCTGCGATTCGTGGACACCACGCTCGCCGCCGGGGTCGGGGACCGGTCCTTCGGCCTCTCGGGGACGGTGGGTGACTACGACAACGACGGAGATCCGGATATCTACGTCTGCAACTGGGGAGAGAATGTCCTGTACCGCAACAACGGGGACGGGACGTTCACGGACGTGGCGGGAGCGGCCGGGGTGGCCGGCCCCGACGACCGGGTCTCGATGTGCGCGGCTTTCTTCGACGCGGACGGCGACGGCGACCTCGACCTCTACGTCTCGAACACCTGGGAGTTCGATGCGAGACTGAGGCGCGAGGGCGGCGGGATCCCCGGGGTGCGGCGCGACGGGCTCTGGATCTACGCGGGCCCCCTCTGTTTCGACGCCACCCCTCACACTTTCTACCGCAATCGCGGTGATGGCAGTTTCGAGGACGACTCCGCCCGGGCCCTCGCGGGCCAGGGGCCGGGATACGGCATGCAGGCGATCCCCTTCGATCCCGACGACGACGGGGACACCGACGTGTTCGTGGCGAACGACTCCACCGCGAACTTCCTGTGGGTGAACGACGGTTCGGGCCACTTCACCGATCGGGCGCTCGCGGCCGGCGTGGCGCTGGACGCGGCGGGGTGCCCCCAGGCCGGCATGGGAGTCGACGCCGGGGACATGAACGGGGACGATCGCATCGACCTCGTGGTCACGACCTTCTCGAACGAATCCGTCGCGCTCTGGCGGAACATCTCCGAGGAGGGCGAGCCGGTGTTCGAAGACATCACCAGCCGTTCGCGCCTCACGGGGCCGACCTGGTGGATGGTCTCCTGGGGGGTGGCCCTCCGGGACTTCGATCTCGATGGCTGCCTCGACCTCTTCAGCGTGAACGGCGGTGTCTACCCCACGGCCGGACCGGACCAGCGACTGATGGGGGCGACGTACGAGGAACCCTCTCTCTTCCTGCGGGGGGAGGGGCCGCCCGACTGGCGGTTCCACGACGCCAGCGCGGAATCCGGGCCCGGCCTCGCCATCCGGCGCCTCGGCCGCGCCGCCACCTTCGCCGACCTCGATGACGACGGGGATCTCGACGTGGTGGTCGCGTGCCTCAACTCCCCTCCGCTGCTCCTCGAGAACCGCCTTCCGCGCCGGGGGCACTGGCTGGGAGTGAAACTCGCCGGCAAGCGAAGCAACCGGGACGGCATCGGGACCCGGGTCCGGGTGACGGCGGGAGGAGGCGCGGTGCGCCAGTCCTTCGACCACAGCCTCGCCGGGTCCTTCGGCGCGGCCCGCGACCCGAGGGTGTTCTTCGGTCTCGGCGCCGCGGAGAAGGCCGACCTGCTCTCCGTCCGGTGGCCATCGGGACTCGTCCAGGAGTTCAGGGATCTCTCCGCCGACCGCGTGTACCACCTGACCGAGGGGTGTCAGGTCTCGGAGACACCGGGACGCCGGAAACGGGGACCGGTCGTCAACCGATGACGCCGCGCGCGACGATCCCGGCGGCGCAGGCGAGGACGATCAGGATGAACCACTGCTCGCGGTTCTCGCGGAGGTAGAGATCCGCCGACCACGGCTGCCGGCCCGCCTCCGGCCAGCGACGGACGCGCGGGACGAGACTTCGCACTTCGGCGGCGTACTTCCGATAGCGCTCCCCGAAGAACTTCTGGAGGCGGGCCATCTCCTTCTTGTGCTTGCGGGGCATGTAGTCGAAGAAGAACACGCCGAGACCGAACGCCAGTACCACCGGGCCGCTCCAGAGCCACGCCATGAGGCAAAGACCGACGAGGATCAGGAGCCGCCCCAGGTAGAGCGGGTCCCGGACGTACGCGTAGGGGCCGGACGTCGCCAGTTCCTCGTTCCGGCGCAGATGGCCGGCGGCCCATGTCCGGACGAGGAGACCGATGAGGGTCAGCGCGCCGCCGGCGGCGAGCGTCCAGCCGCGCGGGTGGGCGAAGTACGCGAGCGCCGCCATCACGAGGACGAGGGGGACGCCTCGGGGCAGCCTTCTAAGTTTCATGGCGATACCTCCGCTTCTTCTTCCGGTTCACGCGTTTCAGGAGCCGGTAGAGGAAGAACATGCGCGGCGGCTCGCCGCGGTGGAAGAACGCGTCCTCGACCTTGAACACGCGCAGGTCGTCGAGTCGGGCGAGACGCGGGAAGACGACCGGGTCGAGGAGGGGGAACCGCCCCCGCACCCAGGCCGTCGCGAAGTCGATGACGAAGGCGGCATCGCCCGCGGCCAGGATGTTCTTCATGTGGGCGTCGCCGTGGGCCACGCCCCGCTCGTGCATCTCGGAGAAGACCCGCCTCAGGTCCTCGAGGAAGGCCTCGGACACGCGCTCGCGCTTGCGCATCTTCTCGACGGGTGTCCCCGGCACCGCCTCGATGCGGATCGCGAGCGGGTTCGGGCGCCCGAGGAAGCGCGGCACGCCCCGCACTCCCGCGAGGCGCCGCAGGGCGGTCTCTTCGTCGTCGAGGAAGAGCTTGCCCAGCACGAGGTGGGGGTAACGGACGCCGCGGTAGTCCTTCACGACGGTGTCGCCGTCCCGGGAGATGCGGGCCTTCCAGTCGTTGCGGCGGGCATAGGGGATGACGGCGTCGGGAGCCATGGGGGGAACGACTCCCTTTAAACGGCCCGTCTCCCTGCGCCAAGACAAAACCCGGCAGCCCGTCGGGGCAAGGGGTCGCACCGCTGAGAACGTCCCCGGCCCCGACGGGCTGCTAGCGAAGCGCCTCGAGCAGGGCGGGGAACCGGTCCCGGAAGAGGAGCAGGAAGACGGGCACCGCGATCACGGCGAGGATGCCCAGCACGAGCCCGGCCACCGCGAACCCGCGCCGCCGGGCGAGGACCGGGGGCGGGCTCCTGCGGAGGGCCAGGATGGCGAAGGCGATGGCCAGGATCGCCCGCTCGATCCCCAGGAGCTGCACGAAGCAGGCGATCCCGGTGAGCAGCGCGGCGGTGGCGTAGGCGTACTTCTGTCCGAGGACGGTCGGGTCGCCGGTGGTCATCTCTCATCTCCCGCGAGCAGGGGCTCGACACGGAACGGGTTCACACGGAGCAGGACGAACAGGAGGCCGGCCAGCGCCAGGGGCGCGAGCTTCAGCGCGGAAACCGCCGGGAAACCGCCGGCCAGCAGCAGGAGCCGGACGGCCGGGAACAGGGCGAGGAGCAGGAGCCAGCGGGAAAGCCGGCCCCCGATCCGCGCTCGCACGATCGGCCAGCGGCCGCCCTCGCAGGCGGGCCGCCGCACCCGGGCGAAAAGCCGAGCGATGTCATCGTCGTTTTCGTTCACTCGAGCATCTCCCTTCCCCGGGGACCGAGCTGCTCCCGCAGCCGCCGCCGGGCGGTGGAGAGCCGGCTCATCACCGTGCCCTCCGGCACGCCGATCCGTGCGGCGACCTCCCTCACCCCGAGACCATCGAGGTTGTGGAGCGTGAGGATCTCGCGATCGCCCGCCGGGAGCTTCCGGAGCGCGCGGTCGAGGTCCCCCGCGAGATCCCGGTCTTCCGGAGCGGCGGCGACGACGAGGGTATCGTCGAGTCTCTCCG
The DNA here is from genome assembly GCA_025459285.1 of Planctomycetota bacterium. GTDB lineage: Bacteria > Planctomycetota > JAJSAM01 > JAJSAM01 > JAJSAM01 > Prado167. The sequence goes on from JALOQY010000038.1 coordinate 12,366, forward strand.
GAGACCGGCCGCGGCGCGACTTGAGGCAGCGGTTCCGGAGGATCACGTAGAACCACGGGTAGAACCGGCGGGAGGGGTCGAACCGGCGGATCGCCCGCCAGGCGTCCACGAAGGCGTCCTGCACGGCGTCCTCGGCGTCGGCGCGGTTCAGGAGGAGGGCGAGCGCGTGGGCGAAGGCCTCCCGCTCGTACCGCTCCACGAGGAAGCGGTACGCCTCGCGCTCACCCGCCCGGCACCGCTCGACTGCCTCCCGGTCGTCCATGTCCGGCCTCCCTGAGACCGTACCCGGGCCGGGGGATCTCCATTCACTACCACTCGCGGACGAAGCGGAGGATCGTCCCGCCCTGGCCGACCGCGCAGCCGGTCCGCTCGTCCTTCATCGCGATGTCCCGGATGTCTCGCTCCGTGCCGGTGGCGAGGGGGGCGAACCGCTCGCCGGCGTTGTTGGTGGAGAGGATCGTGCCCTGCTCCCCCGCGATGAAGGCGGTGTCCGCGGAGAGGGCGTCGACGGCGAGAAGCCGGTGGGTCGTGCCGGTGTCGAGCTTCTTCCACGTCGCACCGCCGTCGGTCGTGCGTGCGGCGAAGCCGCCATCGCCGACGACCCAGCCGTTCTTCGCGTCCACGAACTCGACGTCCTGGAGCTCGGAGCCTTCGGGATTCCCGGCGTCCTGCACTTCCCAGGAGAGCCCGGCGTCCTCGCTTCGGAGGACTCCGCCCCGGCGCTTCTGGTAGAGGAGGGAGCGCGCGCTCGGCCCCACGAGGTTCAGCTCCACCTGTCCGCCCACCGCCACGAGGAGCTGCTCGCCGAACCCGGTGATCGCATTCAGTTTCCGGGCCGGGATCCCGAACGCCACGCTGTCGCGCTGGTTCCACGTCCGTCCACCGTCGGTGGTGAAGCGCCAGAAGCCGTCCTTCGACCGGTCGGAGCCGCCGACGACCCAGCCGGTGCGGGCGTCCCGGAAGGCGAAGTCGGCGATGAACTCCGGCAGGTCGGATTCGAGCTTCTCGAAGGTCTTGCCCCCGTCGCGGGTGGCATAGAGCACGTTGCCGGTCCTGGTGCGGCCGGCGACGATCCCCCGGTTCTCGTCCGGGAAGGCCATCGCCCGGAGGCTCACTCCTTCCGCGATCTGCACGTCCTCCCATTCCTTGCCGTCGGCGGAGCTGACGAACATGCCGTCGACGCCGCAGGCGTGGATCCGGCCCGAGGGGAAAAGGACGACGCGGTGGAGCGTGACGTCGATCTCGGCGAGGACCGGTTCGAACCGGCCCTTCAGGGGCGAGCCCTGGGGCCGGGCGGCAGGTGCGAGCAGGAACAGGGCGAGCAGGGCGAGGGGGACGGCGCTTCTCATGGGGATTCGGGACCTCCGGTGAGGGTGCGTCTATACTCCATCGACCGCCGCGACCGCGAGTTTCAGGGAGGAGCCGATGCGCTGCGTGAGGGTGAACGAACATGGAGGGCCGGAGGTGCTGCGGCTCGAAGACCGGCCGGTTCCCGCCATCCGGCCCGACGAGGCCCTGGTCCGGGTGCGGGCATGCGGGATGAACCACCTCGACCTCTGGGTGCGCAGGGGGGTGGTCGGTCACCGGTTCCCCCTGCCGCTGACGCCGGGCTGCGACACGGCGGGGGTCGTCGCGGAGGTCGGCACGGCCGTCCCGGGCTTCCGGCCGGGGGACGAGGTCGTGATCTCCCCGGGTTTCGCCTGCCTCCGCTGCGAGGAGTGCTTCGCCGGGCGCCACAGTCTCTGCCGCCGGTACGGGATCTTCGGAGAGAGCCGGGACGGCGGGGACGCGGAATTCGTCGTCGTCCCCGGGGCGAACCTCGTCCCGAAGCCCGCGAACCTCTCCTTCGTGGAGGCGGCCTGCGTGCCCCTCGTCTTCCTCACCGCGTGGCACATGCTCGTGACACGGGCGGGGATCCGGCCGGGACACGTGGTCCTCGTCCACGCCGCGGGCTCCGGGGTGGGCTCCGCGGCGATCCAGGTCGGGAAGCTCTTCGGCGCCACCGTGATCGCCACGGCGTCGACCGACGCGAAACTCGCGAAGGCGCGGGAACTGGGCGCCGATCACCTCGTGAACCACCGGGAGCGGGACTTCGCCGACGCGGTGCGGGAGATCACCGGGAAGCGCGGCGTGGACATCGTCTTCGAGCACACCGGGGAGGCCACCTTCCCCGGGAGCATGAAGGCCGTGGCCCGCGGCGGGACGATCGTGACCTGCGGGGCGACCTCCGGCTTCCGGGCGGAGGTGGACCTCCGCGTCCTCTTCTTCAAGCAGGTGTCGATCCTCGGCTCGACGATGGGCTCCTACGGCGAAGTCCTCGAGGTCATGGGCCATGTCGCCGCGGGCCGCCTGCGCCCGGTTCTCGACCGGACGTTCCCCCTCTCCGAGGTGGCGGAAGCCCACCGGTACCTCGAGAGCCGGAGCCAGTTCGGAAAGGTCGTGCTCGTGCCCGGGGAATCTTGAAACGAACGACCGTTCGACCTAGACTCTCCGCCCGCCGACGTAGACCTGTGTTTTTTCCCCCGAGTTTCGTGTCCGGGCCGGCTCACCCCCTGGGGTGGATGCCGGCCCGGGCCGCTACCGGGCCGCACCAGCCCGTGTCGGGGTCCCAGACGAGGCGGTAGCCGCCGGTGATCCCCTGCGCGGCGAGGGTCTTCGCGCTGTCCCGGTGGTAAGGGCAGTCGTCGTTCAGGCAGACGAAGACCACTCCGGACTTCCAGCCGCCGAGGGGGACGTCCGAGACGTCGTGCGCGGTGAGCTTCGCCCCGCAGTGCGGGCACTCGAGCGTTTCGCGGATCGCCGCCTTCCGGGCCTCGAACTCCTCGTCACTCATCTCGATCCTCCACACGGTGGGCGAGGAAGACCTCGCGCAGGTCGTCGGGCACGGGAACCGGCCGGAACGTCTCCATGTCCACGCAAACGACGGTGACCCGGGCGTCCACGCAGACCGGACCGGCGGGCTTCTTCCGGATCCGATACCGCGTCGTCACCGAACACCGCCCGAGGCCGAGGACGCCGAACTCCACGCGGGCGACGTCCCCGAAGCGCAGGCTCTCCCGGTAGTCGATCTCCGTTCGCACGGTGGGCAGGCCGAGCCGCCGGATGTCGAACAGCTCGTGGTAGGGCAGCCGCACCCGGTCGGCGAAGAACTCCTCGAACGTCACGTGGAAGTACTCCGAGATCCGCGGGTAGAAGACGATCCCCGCGTGGTCGATGTCGCCGAACCGGACCTTGACCACCGTCTCGTAGGCGCCCATGGATCGGGGAGTGTATCCTCTCGGTCACCGGAGGTGATAGTGGGTCTCGGCCGGACGCTCTTTCTTCCCTGGCGCGCGCGGCGACTCGGGCGGGCCGCGTCGGCGGCGCCGGACCTCGCGGCGCTCTTCGAGCTCGCGTACGCGTCCCGGGCCTTCCGGCCCACCCAGGTGCGGGCGGAGTTCCTCGCGTTCCTGGCGCGGGTCCATGAACGGCGGCCGCTCCGGGTGGCGGAGATCGGCACCGGTCGGGGCGGGACGGCGTTCCTCCTCGCCCGCGCCGCCGCGCCCGGGGCGGTCGTCGTCACGGTGGACCGCGAGCACCGGGGATCGCTCCGGCGGGCGCTGCCCCTCCTCGCCCCGGAGGGGGGCCGGATCGTCCCGGTGACGGGTGACTCCGCGACCCCGGAAGTCGCGGCGGCGGTGCGGGAGGCCGCGGGCGGGCCCCTCGATCTGCTCTTCGTCGACGGGGATCACTCCCTTCCCGGCGTGCGCAAGGACCACGAGACCTACGGCCCGCTCGTCCGACCCGGCGGACTCATCGCGTTCCACGACATCCTCCCCGACCACGCGGGCCGCACCGGCCGGCGCGCCTCCTCCCGGGACACCGGCGGAGTGCCGGTCTACTGGGCGGAGCTGAAGGCGCGCCACCCGGACGCCGAGGAGTTCATCGCCGACCCCGCCCAGGACGGCTTCGGCCTCGGCCTCCTCCCGATCCCCTGACCGCGCCGGCGCGGCTCGCGGGGGATTATTGCTCACGCTCTCAGGAGATCGGGGGGCGGGGATCCACGGTGCGAGACTCGCGGCCGGCGAAGACCCGGGCGGCGAGCGCGGGGGCGTCGAAGCGCTCGAGGGCTTCCACCGCCCCGCGATCGGCCTTCGTCTCCGGGTGGCGGGCCACGAGGAAGGAGCAGCAGTCCTCGTGGGGGAGGATGGAGATCTCGTAGGTACCGATCCCCCGGGCCATCTCCGTTATTTCGGACTTACTGAGTCCGCACAGCGGGGAGTAGACGGGCCACTCCGCCGCGGCGCGGATCACCGCGAGATTCTCCAGCGTCTGGCTCGCCACCTGCCCCACGGAATCCCCCGTCACGAAGCCCATGGCGCGGTGTTCGGCGCGGATCAGCTCGGCAATCCGGAACATCATGCGCCGGTAGACGATCATCCGGATCTCCGCCGGCACCACCATGACGATCTCCCGCTGCGCCTCGTCGAAGGGGACGAAGGTCAGGGGAAGCGGTCCGTGGTAGAGGGAGAGCCGCGCCGCGAGGGCCTCGATCTTCTCGACCACCCGGTTCGTGGAAACGGAGCGGTTCAGGAAGTGGACGAGGTGGATGCGGCATCCCCGCACCATCATGCGCCACGCTGCCACCGGGGAGTCGAGGCCTCCGGAAACGAGCGCGACCAGCTCCCCCTCGCAGCCCACCGGCAGCCCGCCGGGGCCCTCCAGCCGTTCGGTGAAGACGTAGGATCGCTGGCGGTCCACCTCCACGCCGTAGGTGTGGACGGCCGCGCGGAGGGAGACCGGACGGCCGGTGGCCGAAACCACCGTCGCCCCGAGGGTCGCGTTGATCGCCGGGGAATCGAGCGGGAAGCTCTTGTCCGTGCGGCGGGCGTCGATGCGGAAGGCGCCGTCGCCGTGGGAGAGCGCCGCCGCGAGGACCGCCTCCCGGATCACCTCGAGGTCGGAGCGGACGGTCCGGGCCGGGGCGCACCACGCCACACCGGGGATCATCGCGGCGCGCGCGGCGGCGGCACCCGGATCGGCGCCGGGCGCGAGGCGGGCGGTGAGCCGGCCGGATTCGCGTCCGAAGCCCCCCGTGACGGAGTCCCGGAGCGCTCCGGCGAGGTTGCGGCAGAGCACCTCCTCGAACATCCGCCGGTTCCCCCCCTTCGTTCCGATCTCGGCATAGTGGACGAGCAGTCGATCACAGCGCGGGGCGGGGGCTGGCTCCATCGCCGGGATCTTACCTCGCGTCGACGCAAATGGCGCGTGACAGGAGGGGAGCGGATCGCGAGAATTCGCGCTTTCCGAAATCCATGCTCGAACTCGCGAAACATCCCGAGGGGAAGATCACCCTCCTCTGGCGGCCGGAGCCGGAGAGGCCGGCGGTCCGCATCGCCGGGGCGCTGGCCGCCGGCCTCGGCTTCCTGCTGCTCTTCACGCCGATGGCGGGAAGGAGCCCTTCCGAGGTGGCGCTGCTCCTGCCCGCGCAGGCGCTGCTCCTCCTCGCCGGAGTGCGTCTACTCGCGTCCATCCTGCGGCGGGGGCGGCTCGCGAGCTCGCTCCACGTGGCCTCGGGCGAACTGGAAGTGCGGGCGGGGCGCGGTCCCCTCTCCGCCCGCCGGGCCTTCGGCGCCGTGGACGCCGACCACCTGCTCCTCACGGGAGAGACCGCCGGGGAGACGCGGCAGTTCCGGCTGGCGGTCATCACGAGGGCCGGCCCGCCCGTCCTCCTCTGCGGCGATGAGCCGGACGAGGAG
>JALOQY010000324.1 GCA_025459285.1 Planctomycetota bacterium
CGCGGTGGACACCTCCGCGCCACCGCATCGGGTGACCCTCGACGTGCCGCTGCGCTATGCGGCGAAGATCCGCGACGGCGCGAGCCTCCGGGTCGTCCGCGGGCTCCTCTCCGAGGTGGCCGTCGAACACCTCGGCGTCGGGAACGCCGTGGCCGAAGCGGCGGCCTGGGCCGAGAACCAGGTCCACGCCATCGAGTTCTCCGGAGTGAAGGACGCCTGGATCCGGAACGTCGCCTCCTTCTCCCCGCCGCTCGCGCCGGCGGACGATCCCCCGCCGCACCTCGCGAGCGGCGGGATCATCGTCCGGTACGCGAAGCGCGTCACCGTGGCCGACAGCCGGATGGAACTGGCCCAGCACCGGGGCGGCGGAGGCAACGGCTACCTCTACGAAGTCCGGCAGTCGAGCGAGATCCTGTTCCGCGACTGCACCGGGCGGCGCGGCCGGCACAACTTCATCCAGAACTGGGGCTTCGGCGCGACCGGCTGCGTCTTCCTGCGCTGCGAGAGTCTGGATGGAGAAGCGCTGAACGAGTTCCTCGGGTTCGTCGTGGCGGTCGTGGGCGCCTCGGAGTACCACCACTCGCTGGCCACCGCGAACCTCGTGGACGGCGGCCGCACGACGGACGGCTGGGCGGCGGCGAACCGGGGTCTCGAGAGCAGTGGCGCCGGCCACTCCGCGACGGAGTGCGTGTTCTGGGGGGTCACCGGCACCGGCTTCATCCGCTCCGCGCAGTTCGGCCCCGGGTACGTGATCGGGACCGGCCCGACCATCCGGATCATCTCCTCAGGGGACGACTTCGTCGAGGGCGCGGGCCGCGCGGCCGACCTGGATCCGCCGTCCCTGTACGAGGACCAGTTCGCCCGCCGGAAGCGGGCGAAGCGATGAAGAGTCACTACCTCGGTCCCCAGGCGGGTTCGGCGGAGACGTTGTCGTTCGTCAGCGCGACGACCTGACCGGTCTGGAGATCGAGGCGGCAGATGTTCATCTTCACGTCCAGGGCGAGGAACTGCTCCGGGCGGATGTGACCCTGCTTCCCCGTCACGAGCGTGAAGGCGAGGTAGCGGCCATCCGGGGAGAAGCAGGCGTGCAAGGGGATCGCCTGCAGACCGACCTGCGTGAGCTGCCGGAGTCCGCTGCCGTCGGCGTTCACGATCCACAGGTCCCCGGCGAGGATCTCTCCGAGCCACACCCGGGAGAAGACGATCCGCCCACCGTCCGGGGACCACGCGGGGCTCACGCAGCCGATGTTGCCGGTCTTCCCCATCGTGGCCGGGGACGGGAGAACCCGCTGGCCCTGCACCAGGGGACGGATGTCCGGTCGCCCCGCGAGAAGACCCGCGAGATCCGCCACCGCGAGGCTCTCCATGGAGAACTCCCCGAAACCCATGGCGAGCCACTTGCCGTCCGGCGACAGTACGGGGTCCCTGATCTGCCGGAAGCCGGCCCGCGAGGCGTCCCACGACCAGGCGATGGCCCCCGTGGCCGCGTCCCACACGCACAGCGCCTGGGTCTCGCCGAGGGTCGGGGCGGTCCCGTCGAACGGTCGCCCGTCAGCGTCGAAGAGCGGTTTCCCGGCCTTCGTGTCCACCGAGGCGATCCCGCCCATCCCCACGACGTACTTCCCGTCCGGCGTCACGCAGCCCTTTCCAGCAAAGTAGTTCCCGATATTCAGTTCCACCTCGCCGATGTCGTTCACGACACCGGGTTTCACCTCCGCGAATACGAGGTGTCCCATGTGCTTCGAAGCCCAGATCTTGACCCACACCTGCGCACCGGCGGCAACCTTCGGCAGGTAGAAGCGGCGCCAGCGTTCCTTTCCGAGCTTCGCCTGGGTGTCGGCGTCGACCATCTGCATGTCGAAGGGATCCCCGGGATGGACTACAAGGCCGTCGGCGCCCTGGGCGGTGATGTGGATGAGCCCCGAGGGCTTCTCGAGGTGCATGTCGCCGGCCCTGGCCTTCGTGTTGTCGCGGAGAACACCGGTGACCGCGCCGTACCCGAGCGGCGCCGGCCCGCGGGTTTCCGCCCCGGTGATCCGGGCCGTCGCGCTCCCGTCCGCGGCCGCCACGAAGATGTCCTGCACGCAGCAGGACCGCGCCTCCTGCCAGTCGGAGGTGAAGCAGAGGAGCCTGTAGTTCGCGCACCACCGGGCTTCCTTCGCGCACACGAAGTCGCCCGCAGCGAAAAACGGCTTCACCTCGGACCCGTCGGCGCGCATCGAGAAGAGCCTGGACACCGGGATGGTGGCGCGGATCCCGCCACCCGCGGCGGTAACCGGGACGCCCCGCGTGAAGATGATGTGTCCGCCGGGGGCTTCGGGCAGAGGCAGCGCCAGGGGCGGAGCGGCGACGGGCGTCTGGGCGAGAAGAACCGGTGCGAAGCAGAGGAAGACCAGGGAGAGGCGAAATCCTTGGGAGGTCATGGGTTCGTTCCTCAGCGTTCCCCACCGGGAATATGCAGGTCTCCCAGCGTGCAGGCAAGCGGATTCGAGGTCGCGGCGAGCATGGTCACCGCTGGGGCGGAAACTCCGGTTCGTCTTCTTTCTGGCATTCCGGCGTCCGGCGGGTTACATTCGGTGATTACTCGGTGATTCCGGTACGCCGCGAACCCGGGTGGGCGCACGAATCCGCAGTCTTCCCGACCGGACGGAACCGAGTCAGGACGGAGGAGAGCGCCGAGTCAGTCGAAGAAGGATGGTGAAGTATGCCTCAGGGCACGGTGAAGTGGTTCAATGACGCGAAGGGTTTCGGTTTCCTGCAGGAGGACGGCGGCGGTGATGTGTTCGTCCACCACAGCGAAATCACGATGCAGGGCTTCCGCACCCTCGCCGAAGGCGATCGCGTCGAGTTCGAGAAGACACAGGGCCCGAAGGGCCCCAAGGCCCTGAAGGTCCGCAAGATCTAGAGCCTCGACCACCACCGGGCGCCCGGCGGCCTGTCCGCCGGGCGCCCTTTCGATTCCCCGCCCCGGATGCCGGTGCCACCCGCCCCGCCGAGCCGGCAGAAAGTTTACAAGTTTACAACGTCCCCGATCACGACCGCCCCGGATGCCGGTTCCACCGGCCTCGCCGAGCCGGCGAAAAGTTTACAAGTTTACAACGTCCCCGATCACGACGGTCCAGGGGCGGATGCGCCAGGAGCGGACGAGGCCGTTTTGGACGTAGGGGTCGGCCTGGACGAAAGCCTCCACTTCCGCCGCGCTCCCGATGCATGGGGACGTACGTACCTTTTCACCTTTCGAGGGTCGAGGGGGCCTGTTCCGTCGCCACGGCGCGGGGTCCGGGTCGAACGACTGGCCCGGCGCGGTTCGTGGGAGGGGCGGCCCGCGCGATCAGGCCCGGCGCCACCCCTCCGCGCTGCGGACGAGCAGCACGCAGCTCCCGGCGATCAGGGCCATGCCGGCGATCGTCAGGGGGAGCGGCACCTCGCCGAACTCCACCACGCCGAGGAGGGTCGAGAAGACCACCCCCGTGTAGCCGAAGGCCGAAACGATGCCGGCCTTCGCGAACCGGTAGGCGTGGGTCATGAGGACCTGCCCGAGCGTTCCGCTCCCTCCGGCGAGGAGGAGGAGCACGAGCAGCCTCCCGGTCGGCGCGGGATGAGCGAGGGCGAAGGGGAGGGAGACCAGCGCGACCGACCCCGTGAAGACGAGCACCACCGCGGTCACCGGGGTCTCCCGCGTGAGTTCCCGGACGCACATGTAGGCCCCGGCGGCGAGCGCCGCGGCGAGGACGGCGGCCGCGGCGGGGAGGGCGGACACCGCGAACGTCGGCCGCACCACGAGCGCCGCTCCGACGAAGGCGGTGGCGACGAAGACGGCCTGGGCCCGCGTCGGCCGCTCGGAGAGCAGCGGCCAGGAGAAGAGCAGGACGAACACGGGCGACGAGCGGTGCAGCACCTCGGCGTCCCCGAGGGGCAGGCGGGACACCGCGTAGAAAGCGAGGCACATGGCGCTCCCGCCCATCGCCGATCGGGAGAGGAGGACGCGCCACGGGAGGCGCCGGAGCGAGATCCCCATCGCCGCCACGGCGCCCCCGGCGAGCAGGGCGGTCACCGCGGAGCGGACGAAGACGGCGTGGGCGAGCGGCGCCCCCTCCCGCATCGCCTGCTTGAGGATCGCGCTCATGACCGAGAGCGCCAGCGCGGACCCCGTGGCGAGCACCACCGCAAGAACCGGCCGATTCGGCTGCATGGGGACGTACGTACCTTTTCACCTTTTGAGGGTCGGAAGCGCCAACTCCGTCTTCGCGCCACCGCCGTGGAGCACGGTCACGGTCGCGGTTCCCTCATGCCGCGCGAACCGCGGGTGGTTCGAACCGCAGAGCGACAGCCGGATCCGGTGGCCCGGTCCGAAGGTCTGCGCCACCGGCGGAAGGACGACGGGGACGGTGAACGGGGTTCCGGGGCGGCCGGCCACCACCCGGACGATGGAGTCGGCGACGAGCAGGCTTCTCCCCTCGGGCGTCACGTCGCAGAGCCGGACCGCGACGTGCGGGTCGGCGTGGTCGGAGAAACCGGTGACCGTGACGGCCGGAGCCCCCGCCAGGCGGACCGGCTCGGCGAGCGGCTCCGTGGAGTAGATGAGCACGTCCGGCCGCGCCTCCACGGCCCGCTGGTCGAAGGGGCCCACCTTCAGGCCGAGAGGCAGGTTCGCTCCGCCCACCGTCGGGACGGGGTCCGCGGGGTCCGAGACGAAGCGACGCTCGCCGGCCGGCCCGGGGTCTCCCTCCGCAAGGCATCCCGAAGCGCCGAACCGGAAGATCCGGGGGCCCACCCCCCCGGGCGGCCAGTGCGGCGCCTCGAACCAGCGGTCCTCCCCCATCTGGTACCACCGGACGAGGGCGGGCAGCTCCTCGTCCCGCGCGCGCCGGCGCCGGAGCCAGTGGTCGAGGAACCGCCTCGTCTCCCGCGCCGCCTCCCCGGCGGCCGCCGGGTACCGGACCTGCCCCTGCCGGCCCTGGTCGATCCCCGTGTGGTGCCAGGGGCCGACGAGCAGGCGGGAGAAGGCCCTCGCCCGTTCGCCGCCGAGCCGCCGGACCTCCTCGTGGAAGCGGAGCGTCCGGGCGGTCCCGAGGTCGTACCAGCCCGTGACGAAGAGGAGCGGCAGGTCGAGGTCCGCCGGCCGGCTCTCCCCGGCCCCCTCGATCCAGAACGGGTCCCGCGGGTCGGCAGCCGCGCGGATCCGGTCGGTCATCGAGAACCCGAGCATGTCCACGGCCTGCGCGTGGGCCTCCTCGAGCACACCTCCCTCGTAGAAGTCCTCGAAGAAGTGGCCCATGTGGCAGACGACGGGCACGCCGCAGACGAGCGGGAGGGGCGCGGCGGCGGCGGTGCGCAGCACGGCCCGGCCGAGGGCCGACGGGCCCCAGGCCGCGACGCTCCCGTTGCACCACGGCTGGGCGGCCACCCACTCCACCG
>JALOQY010000325.1 GCA_025459285.1 Planctomycetota bacterium
GCGGTTCCTCGTGGCGTCCGAGTCTTGCGAAATCGGGCCCGGCCCAATATGCTCCTTCTGACCTGAAAGCGGTGCACGGGCATCGGAAAGGAGCCTCATGTTCTTCCCCCTCCTGTTGATCACTCTCTGTTTCCTCGTCCTCGGCGGTGTCTCCTTCTTCCTCTGGTGGCGCGGCAAGTCCCTCCCCGCCATGCTCATGATGGTCGGCTGGGGTGTCCAGTTCCTCTTCTCGTTCCTGGGCATGATCAGCGTCTACCTCGGCTTCGGCCTCTGGGCCAACGTGTTCGCGATGATCCTCGCGACCGCCGGCTTCACGCTGACCTTCTGGGAGAAGATCAAGGCCGACGTCGAGCACTTCCGGAACCTCGCGAAGCAGAAGATGGCGAAGGGCGGATCGTCTCCCGCGGCCACCACGGGCACGCCCCCGCCGCCGCCCCCCCCTCCGCCTCCCCCGGCCGGCTAGAACCACTGTTCCCCGACACCAGCGGGGCCGCGATGTCGTGCCATCGGCATCGCGGCCCCCTCTCGCTTCCGGAGTCCACCGCCCTCTCGCGAGATGCCACCCACCTCCCCCCGCCCCGCGCTGCTCGCCGCCACCGCCTTCCTGCTCTTCTCGGTGTGGGCCGGGAGTTTCATCGCCATCGAGGCGCTCCTCGCCGGCCGCTTCGACTGGCTCTCCCTCACCGTGGCGCGCTTCGTCCCGGTGGCGATCCTCTGCGGTTCGTGGTGCCTCCTCCGCCGCCGCGCGGAGACGCTCGCCGTCGTCCGGACCCACTGGCGGCGCCTCCTCCTCTGCGGCCTCTTCATGGTCCCGGGTTATAACTTCGCCCTGTACTACGGGCAGGAACACCGGATCGCCGCTCCGATCGCCTCGCTGCTCACCGCGCTCGCCCCGCTGTTCCTGCTGATCCTCTCCGCGCTCTTCCTCTCCGAGCGGATCACGGCCCGCCGCGCGGCGGGCTTCGCCATCGCCGCCGCCGGCGTCGTCCTCGTGGCGCGGGCCCGCACGGACACCGAGGGCACGACCTACCCCCTGCTCGTCGCCCTCACCGCGATCGCGCCGCTCTGCTGGGCGCTCCAGACGGCGATCGCCAAGCCGGTCATGCGGCGCGTCTCACCGCTCGTCTGGACGTATCTCTCCATCTGCTTCGGCACCGCGCCGCTCTTCCTCGTGCTGCCCTTCCGCGGCGGCCTCGAACTCCTCCGCCTCGACCCGGCCGGCCACGCGATGCTGGGCTACCTCTCGGTCCTCTGCACGATCCTCGGCTTCGCGCTCTGGACGTGGCTCCTCCGCCACCTGACGGCGGGGACCGTGGGCTTCACCATCTTCCTGAATCCTCCGCTCACCACCGTCTACAAGCTCTCCCTCGCCGCCCTCTTCCCCGCGGCCTTCGCCTTCAGCGTCCGGACCGGGGAGGTCCTCGGCGGCCTCGTGGTGCTCGCCGGCGTGGGCGTGGCGGTGCTCGCCCCGGCGCGCGCCGCGAGGTAGACTCGCGACCATGCGACAACTCGGCGCCATCCTCCTCCTCGCCCTCGCCCCCGCGGTCCACGCCGCCCCGGCGGGCTGGCTCGGATCGCTCGAGGAAGGCACGAAGGCCGCCGCACGGAGCGGCCGGCCCATCCTCGTGATCACGATCTGGAAGCCCGGCACCTGAGGTCCCTGCGACACCTGGCGGAGCCAGGTGCAGGGCCACGCCGACGTCGCCGCGCTCCTCGACCGCTTCGAGCCCGTGGAGTGGCTCTACGACGGACTTTCCGGCAAGGTCATCGCCTGGACGATGGCCCACGGCAACACGAACCACGACCCCTCGGTGCTGGCCTTCGTCGTCTCCGCCTCGGGACAGGTCGTGGCGGCGGCCCCGGCGGCGACCCCGTACCAGGGGTCGTCCTTCGCGAAGTGGCTCGCGGAGCAGGCCGCGGCCTTCGAGCGCGACCACCCCCGGACGGCGGTCCCCTTCGCGCGCGCCGAGGTGGCGGAGGCCGGCGGCGCCGCGTCCTGCGCGGCGCTCGACTCGGCGCGCTCCGCGGGCCGCCCCGTCCTCGCGTACTTCGCCCGCGAACCACGCGCCGGGGACGATGCTGCGATGAAGAAGGAGTGCGCCGATTGCCGCGCCTTCGAGAAGAAGACGCTGAACGCGAAGTCCGCGGCCGAGGCCGTCACGGGAACCGAAGGACTCCTGCTGCTCCGCTTCGACCGCGCGGACGCCCTCCACGCGAAGCTCGCCGACCGCCTCGGGGTCACGAGGGGCCCCGTGCTGCTCCTCTTCCCCGCCGGCGCCGGGGACCCGGAGAACCTCGGCGGGAAGCTCGACGGCTCCGGCCTCGCCTACCGGCTGAGGAAGCTCCCCCGCGCCCTCCCCCCCGGGAAGTAGCAGAATCGGTGTATGATGGGTGGCATGCGCGGGCGCCGGCGCCGGCCGGCGCGGAGGGAGGACCGCATGCACCGGACCGCCGCCGCCCTGCTGGTTTCGATCGTCCTGTTCCCGCCATCCCCCGCCCGGAGCCAGGACTCCCCCGGCGTACCGGAGGCCCGGGAGGCCGCTCTCGCGGCCCTCGGCCCCGCCGCCGACCGCCTCGCCGACCTCGCCGGGGCCCTGCTCGCGGCGGACCGCGGCGAGGAGGCCGCGCGCGTGGCGCGCCTCTCCGCGGCGGTCCTCGGCGTCGAGCGCGAACTGCGGGCCCTGCTTCCCGCCGCCCCGGCCGCCGGCCCCGAGCCCGCCGCTCCGCCCGAGCCCGAGCCGCCGGATCCGCCGGACTGGATCGTCCCCCCGTTTTTCGCCGGCCGCCTGCCGGACCCGGGTTTCCACTCCCGTCCGCACCCCCGCACCGCGCGCGGCATGGCCGCCACCGAGGATGCGATGCACCGGGCCCTGGTGTGGCTCGCGAACCACCAGGACCCCGACGGCGGCTTCGACGGCGCGGGGTTCATGAAACACGACACGGTAGCGCCTGTTTCCGACGGCGCGGGCTCGTCCCTCCACGACGTGGGGCTCACCGGCCTCGCCCTGCTGGCCTTCCTCGGCGCCGGGGAGACGCCCCACAGCGGCGCGCACGCGGAGACGGTGAGGAGAGGCCTGCGCTGGCTCCGCTCCACGGCGGACCCCGAAGGCTGCTTCGGCTGGCGCACGACCGGGAAGTTCGTCTACGACCACGCCCTCGCCACGCTGGCCATGGTCGAGGCCTACGGACTCAGCGGCTCCCCCGCCCTGAAGGAGGCCGCGCAGAAGGGCGTCGACTTCATCGGCAAGTGCCAGAACCCCTACCTCGCCTGGCGCTACGGCGTGCGCCCGCAGGACAACGACACCTGCGTCAGCGGGTTCATGGTCCACGCCCTCTTCGCGGCGCGGGCGGTCCGTCTCGAGATCGACGCCGCGTGCTTCGACGGGATGAAGGCGTGGCTCGACAAGGTCACGGAGCCGGAGTACGGCCGCGCGGGCTACACGGCTCGTGGCACGGGACCCGACCGCCCGCCCGACCGCGCGCGCGACTTCCCGGCCGACCGGTCGGAGTCCCTGACCGCCATCGGTATCTTCTCCCGCGTCCTCCTCGGCGAGGATCCGCGGAAGAGCGAGCCGATCCTCCGCGGCACCGAGTTGCTCCTGAAGTGCCTTCCGCTCTGGGACACCCATGCCGGCTCGATCGACTTCGTCTACTGGCTCTACGGCTCGCTGGCGATCGCCCAGGCGGGCGGGGAACCCTGGAAGATCTGGTGGGAGGCGCTGCGCACCGCGCTCCTCGACCACCAGCGGAAGGACCCGGCGTCCTTCAAGGGGTCGTGGGACCCGGTCGACCCCTGGGGCGCGGTGGGCGGCCGCATCTACGCCACCGCCCTATGCGCCCTGGCCCTGGAATCACCCTACCGGTACCCCCGTCTGTTCCCCGGCCGGCCCGGACCCCGCTGAGGAGGCGCCGATGGCTCCGGACCGCGGTATCTCCGACCCCGACCTCGAGGCCCTCTCCCACCGAGGAGCACCCCCCATGAACTCCCGACCCGCGAGGATCCCCTGCCTCCCGCTCGTTCTCCTCTGTCTCGCGCTCCCCGCGACCGCCGGCGAGGACTGGGAGAACCACCCCGTGCCCGGCGAGGAAAAGGAGCGGACGCCGGAAGAGAAGGCCGGCCACGCGAAAGCGGTCCGGGACCTCCTCGGCGAACTGGGGCGCGAGAAGAACAAGGTCCTGATGCTCGCGCGATTCAAGGAGCTCGGCACGACCGGCGGGGAGGTCGGGCGCGACGCGCTCATCGCGTACTGCCAGGCCACGAAGAACCAGGAGCACCTCTGCGCGGCCTTCCTCGCCCTCGCGAAACTCGGCGGCCCGAAGTCGCTGAACTTCCTCTGCAGCCGGTACGCCCTGAAATCGGGCTCCGACTGGATCGTCCAGCGGGGCGCCGCCGACGCTCTCGTCGAGTTGAAGGACCCGCGGTGCGCGTGCTGCCTCGGCGACGTCGTCCGGGACGCCCGGCAGAAGACCATGGTCCGCGGGGCGTGCCTGATCGCCCTCGCGAGGGTGGCCCGGGAAGACGCCGCGGAGATCGACCTCGTGTTCCGGATGGCCGACGTGAAGGATGACATCCTGCGCCGCGACGCGATGACCGCCCTCGGCCATCTGCGGAGCGAGAAGTCCTTCCGGCTGCTCGCGGACCGCTGCCGGAGCGAGGCGAACGGCGAAGTCCGCGGGGCGGCCTGTACCGCCCTCGGGATCCACGGAAATCCCGCCGGAGTGGAGATCCTGCGGGAGGTCGTGGCGAAGGACAAGGCCCTCCAGGTGAAGGACGCCGCGATGAAGGCGATCCACGAGATCCAGAACCCCGGCGAGGACGACTAGCCGCCCGTCGGCGTGAGGCCTTCGCGCGCCCGCGGGCTTCCGCCGACGGGCTTTCGGCTGAGCGGGCGCAGGGTGTTGGCCAGGCCGAGGATCCGCCGGCCCTTTTCGACCTCGGTCGAGTCCGAGGACTCCCGGAAGGCGATCACGATGCGCCCTTTCAGGAAGATCGCCTCCGATGCGCAGGAACCCGGCCACCCGACTTCGTTCCGATACCTCCGGACTTCCGTGACGCAGTGACGATCGCCGCCCCCGCCGCCCCATCGGGGGTCCAGTGCATACCGGCACGCGTCCTCGAAGCTCGCGGCGGCCCGCGCCGGCTCGTCGTAGACCTGGACCCACACCTCGACGGTGTTCGGGAGTCCGACCTCGCCCCAGGTGAACCACTCCACACACTCGGGCTCGGAGTACTTGTCCCTCGCGTCCACCCACTTACCGTCGAGCACCAGGGCGTTGAAGACGGGCGGGCAAAGGACGTCCCGGAGACTGCGCAGATCCGGGGGGAGCTTCAGGTCGGCGAGCGGAGTGTCATCCACGACCTGGACGTGTACCGACGGCCCCGAGGCGCACGCGCCCGCGAGCCCGAGGG
>JALOQY010000039.1 GCA_025459285.1 Planctomycetota bacterium
GTTGACGTTGATGTTCTTCCCGGCCATCTCGATGGCGAGATGGCGCACGATCGACTCCAGCGCGGCCTTGCTGGCGCCCACGGCGGTGTAGTTCGGGATCGCCCGCGTGGCGCCGAGGCTGGAGACCGCCACGATCCGGCCGCCGCCCCGCGAAAGCATCATCGGGATCGCCCGCTGCGCCAGCGGGATGAGCGAGAGGGCGTTGATCTCCATCGTCCAGGCGAAGTGCCGGACGGTGAGTTCGGGGATGGACCGTAGCACGCCCATGGCGGCGTTGGAGACCAGCATGTCGAGCGCCCCGAACTCCTCGCGAATCCGCGCGAAGATGGTCTCGATGCCCTGCTCCTCGGCCACGTTCGCCTTCACGATGAGACCCCGTCCGCCGGCCGACTGGATCTCCCGCAGCGTCTCCGCGGCGGCCGCCTTCTGCCGGAGATAGTTGATCACCACCCCCGCGCCTTCCCGCGCCAGCGAGACCGCGATCGCCCGGCCGATCCCCCGTGAGCCGCCCGTGACCAGCGCCACCTTGTCCTTCAGTTCCATGCCGGTGGTTCTAGGTCCCGTGCCGGCCCGAGTCAACTATCGGGGTCCACGAATTCCCCCGCCGCCCCCGGAGCGTGACGGAGAACGGTCCTGCCGCTCCGGCGAGTCCCTCGCTACACTGACCGGCCGTGCCCGTGACCGCCCACCTCCTCACCGCCCTCGTCATCGCGTTCGCCGCCGGAGCGTGCTCGCCCGAACCCCCGTCAAAGCCGCGCGCGGCCCCGCCCGCCGGCGCGGACCCGGCGCCCATCCCGGCGAAGACCGTGGTGCTCACCTTCGACGATGCATTCCGTTCGCATCTCGACTTCGTCGCCCCGATCCTCGGGCACCACGGGTTCGGCGCCACCTTCTTCATCACCGCGCGCTGGATGGATGACCGGGAGCACTACCTGGACTTCGAGGGGGTGGCCGCGCTCCACCGGCTCGGCTTCGAGATCGGGAACCACACCCACGACCACACGTACCACTTCTCCGCCGAGGACGCGCCGGCGCTGCCGGGGCAGATCCGCCGGCTCGACGAGGCCCTCGCCGCGGTCGGGGTGCCGCGACCGGTGACCTTCGGCTGGACGGCGAACTCGTTCGGCCCCGAGGCGTTGGGCCTCCTCAGGGACGAGGGCTACCGGTTCGCCCGGCGGGGACGAGGTCCCGAGTATCCTCTCTCGGGCCTGTCGCGGGGCGCGCGCTACGACCCCCGCCTCCACCACCGTCTCCTGATCCCGGCCTCCGTGGTGAACAGCGAATGGACGGTTCCGCACTTCCGAAGCCTCGCCCGCGAGGCCGTGGCGGGAACGGCCATGGTCTTCCAGTTCCACGGGGTCCCCGACCACGCCGGCCCCCACCTGAGCGTCAGGCCGGACACCTTCCGCGCCTTCATGGCCGTACTGGCGGAGGAGGGCTTCAACGTCCTCGCGATCCGTGACCTCTCCCGCTACGGGGTGGAGCGCATCCCCTCCCAGGACCCGATGACGAAGGTCCGTTACTCCTCGTTCGATTAGCAGCCTGTCGGGGCCAGGGACGATCTCTGCGGTGCGACCCTTGACCCCGACGGGCTGCTAGGTGTTCTTGTAGAACTCGCGCTCGATGGCCTCGCCGTCGATGGTCTCGTCGAGGTACTTCGCGAGGTCCACGTTCCGCCAGCGCTGATTCTCCCGTCGCCGGCAGATGCGGTGGATGTTGAGCAGGTTGCGGACAGAGATGTTGTCCGTGGTGCTGTTCTTCCCACCGGAGCCGCAGGAGAGGGTGAAGGAGGGTGGCAGGGTGTTGTACATCCCTCCCAGGGCGCCGTGCGTGGAGGGCGTGTTCACGAGGATCCGAGCCACGTCGATCGTCTCGGCGAAGTACTGGATCCGCTCCGGGTTGTTGCTGTAGATGACGGCCGTGTGGCCGGCGCCCCCGAAGCGGGCGACCTCCGCGCACCGGCGGATGGAGGCCTCGAAGTCCTTCTCCACGAAGAGCGCGAGGATGGGCGCGAGGATCTCCGCCGACAGGGGGTGGTTCCGCGAGACGCCTTCGAGCCGCCCCATGAGGAGCCTCGTCCCCGCGGGCACCCGGAGGCCGGCCATCTCGGCGATCCGGGAGACCGGCTGGCCGACGACGGCCGCGGTCATCGTACCCCGCTCCCGATCGTAGGCGATCCGGGCGACCCGCTCGATCCCTTCGGCGTCGAGGAAATGGGCGCCCTGCCGCTCGAACTCCTCGACCACGGTCTTCGCGATCACCTCCTTCACGACCACCGCCTGCTCGCTGGCGCACACCGATCCGTTGTCGAAGGTCTTCGACGTCATGATGTTCCGGACGGCGAACGGGATGTCCGCCGAGACGCCGATGTAGACCGGGACGTTACCCGCGCCCACGCCGATGGTCGGCGTACCCGAGCTGTAGCAGGCCTTGACGAGCTCCCCGGTGCCCGTGGCGAGGATGAGCGATACGCCGGCGTGGCTCATCAGCTCCTTCGTCTTCTCGAGGCTCGGCTTGGCGGTCCACTGGACGCAGTGCTCCGGCGCCCCCGCCGCACGGGCCGCCTCGTGGCAGACGCGCGCCGCTTCGAAGACGCAGCCCTTCGCGAGCCAGGGCGCGCAGACGATGAGGGGGTTCCGGCTCTTCATCGCGATGAGGATCTTGAAGAAGACCGTCGAGGTGGGGTTGATCACCGGAACCAGGGCGAGGATCGGCCCGATCGGCCGGGCCATCTCGATGATGCCGGTGAAAGAGTCCTCGGAGATGATCCCGACCGTCCGCTGCCGCTTGATGTGCTCGTAGACGAGCTGGCTCGCGATGACGTTCTTGACGACCTTGTCCTGCCAGATGCCGAGGCCGGTCTCCTCGACCGCCATCTTCGCGAGCCGCACCCGGTGGTCCATGGCCGCGAGGTAGACCGCGCGCGTGATGCGGTCGGTCGCCTCCTGGTCGAACCGGAGGAACTCGCGGGCCGCCTCCCCCGCCTGCCGGAACATCTCGTCCGCCGTCACCATCGGTTCCCTCCGGTGCCAGGCACATTTTTATCGCCGGCACGCCCTCGCCGCCGGCCTCTCCACCTACGGCACCTCCACCGGTACCGTCTTCCGGCGCCCGTTCGACAGGACGAGCAGCGGGACCTTCTTCCGCCGCTCGATCCCGTCGCACAGGGCGTCGAGGTCCCCGATCGGGTCGTCCTCGGAGAGGTACTTGCCGGCCACACCGAGTACGTGGTCCCCCACCTTCACTCCCGCCGTCTCTGCCGGCGTCCCCCGCATCACTTCCTGGACCTCCACCGCCCCCTTCCCCTTGTCGAGATCGAGCCCCGAGGCCTCGGAGGGAGCCACGGCTACCGGCTTGATCCCGAGCACCGCCACGGCGCCGGACGCGGAGATCTTCTCGTACGTCGGACGCGCATCGGCGCAGCCCACGTCCCAGACCAGGCGGAGCACGTGTTCGGCGATCCGCTCCAGTTTCCCGAAAACGATCGCCCGCGGCTCGTCATCGAGTGCGTGGTAGTCCTTGTGCAACCCCGAGGTGAAGAAGAGGACCGGGATTCCGCGCTCGTAGAACGGGTAGTGGTCCGAAGCCGCGAAGACGGACCCGCCCTTGAACACGAACCGGAACCCCGAGGCCTTCTCGTGACGGGCGTTGGCCGCGTCAAGTTCGGGGCTCGAGCGGTTGCCGTAGATGTCGATCCGTTCCGGCTCGTTCCGCCCCACCATGTCCAGGTTCAGCATCGCCACGGTGTCGGCGATCGGCCAGGCCGGGCTCCCCACATAGTGTTTCGATCCGAACAGGCCGCGCTCCTCGGCGGAGAAGAAGGCGAAGACCACGCTGCGGCGCGGGCGCGCCGCAGCGGCGGCCATGGCCTCGGCCACCATCAGGACCGCCGTCGTCCCGGAGGCGTTGTCGTCGGCGCCGAAGTAGATCTTCCCCTTCCGGAGGTCCCGGTAGCCGATGTGGTCGTAGTGGGCCCCGAGGAGGATGGCCTCGCGGGAAAACGCCTCATCGCTCCCCCGGAGCACGCCGACCACGTTGGCCGTCGTGGCGTCCCGCGGCGCCGCCCCCCGCCCGCCCTGCCCGGGGAACGGCCCGGTGCGGACGGGGAAGGGCTGCAGGTACCCACCCCCCTCGCCCAGCGGCTCGATGGCCGCCTCCCGCAGCTTCGACCCGATGTACTCCGCGGCCCGCTCGCAGCCCGGCTCGCCGGAGGCGCGCCCCTCGCACTTCGGACCGGCGAGATATGCCTCGTGGGCTTTCGCCCGGGCGGTGGAGATGACCTCGATCCCCTTCGCGACCGCCTTCGCGGCCACGGGCGGTTCGGCCGGGAGAGGCGACGCGAGGAGAAGGAGGAGGACCGGGGCGGACCAGGGAGCGCGGCGCATCGGGAGAGGATGATACCAGATCGGCCCCGGACAGGGGCCCCGTATGTCCTTCCGCGCCTCCCGGCGGCCTGCTACTGTCCGCCGCCATGTCCCTCCGCCGGACCATCGGGTCCACCGACGCCCTGCACATCGCGATCGCCGCCGTGCTCCTCGCCCTCTCCCCCCTCGCGATCACCCGGGGCGGGGCCGACTTCCGGCTGCCGGCGGGATATGCCGGGCTGGCCGCGGCGGTGATCCTGCTCGCGAGGCTCCACGCCGCCCATCCGGAGAGCCGGCTGGCGCGGGTCCTCCACACCTGGTACCCGCTGCCGGCGGTGGTGCTGGTATTCTGGAGCCTCTCCTACGTCATCCCCGCCGTGAACCCCGGCGGCATGCGGGATGCCGCCCTCATCGAGTGGGACCATCGGATCTTCCGCACGGACCTCGTGGAGCTGTTCCGGCGCCTGGAACACCCCCTCCTGACGGACGCCCTGCACATCCTCTACGTGGTCTACTTCGTGCTGCCGGTCCTGCTGGTCTGGCCCCTCCTGCGCCGCCGCGGCCCCCTCGAGGAGACCATCTTCGTCCTGTGCCTCTCCTTCTACCTCTGCTACGTGGGCTATGGACTCGTCCCCGCGGCGGGCCCGCGCTACGCGGTCTACGGCCACAACGGGATGGCCGGCCTCCTCCTGACCCAGCCGATCCGGGACGTGATCGACGCGCTCGAACCCGGCAAGGCGGACGTCTTCCCGAGCGCCCACGCCGCGGTGACCCTGGTGGTCAACTGGCTGGCGCTGCGCCATCTCCCCCGGCTGGGCCGGGCGCTCGTGCCGGTGACCGCGGGCATCCTCGCCTCGCTCGTCTACACGCGCTACCACTACGGCGTGGACGTGCTGGCCGGCGGGCTCTGGGCCGTCGTGACGGTCCTCGGGGGGACCCGGATCCACGCCTTCTTCGTCCGCCGCCGCGCGGCGATCAGGCCGGCCGCGTCCTCGTGACGAGGTCGAGCAGCGCGGGCGGGAAGACCTCTCCGGCCTCCAGCGCGCCGCGCCGGCGGGCCAGTTCCTCCCCCACCTCGGCGAACGTCTTCGGAATCGGGCGGGCCTCGCCGGGCTGGGCGCGGACCCGGCGGGATTCGGTGCGCGCGAGCAGGTCGTCGAGGTCCTCGATCGTCGCCCCGAAGGCCAGCGCCTGAGCCGCGCCGGCGAGGAGGAAGTGCGGGTGCGCCGAGCCGTCCGGCAACCGGAACTCGATCGTCGGCACGGTGATGAGCCGCCCGTCCGTGGCACGGACCGTCACCGGGAGCCGGATGAGCGCCCCCCGGTCGGCCTCGCCCCAGGCCACCGTGCTCGGTGCCTCCTTCGCCTGGGACAGTCGGATGAAGGAGCCCTCCCGCCGGTTCCCGAACGCCATGAGCGCGCCGCCGAGCCTGACCAGCCCGGCGATGAGCCACTTCGCGGGCGGAGAGAAGCCGCCGTCGCCGTCCCGACCGCCCACGTGCCGGCCGCCGAGCATCGGGGAGAAGTGGAAGTGCAGGCCGCTCCCGGCGTGCCCCACCCTCACGATGGGTTCGAAGGAGAGGCGCATCCCGTGGCGGGCGGCGAGGTTCTTCAGCACCCAGTGCACGAGGGCCACGGCGTCCGCGGCCTCGGGCAGCGGGAGCAGGTCCATCTCGACCTCGTGCTGCTCCCACGTCACGGGCTGGGACTCGTCGGGCTCGATGTAGCCGACCTCCGAGTGGCCGTACTTCACGGGGATGCCCATCTCTCCAAGCAGCACGAGCGCGCGGCGCCGCAGTTCCTCCCCGAACACGAAGGGGGCGGTGGCATGGTAGCCGCGCTCGGACTTGCCGGTCGCCTCGCCCTGCGCCTGGGAGAGGCCGAGGAAGTACTCCACCTCCCCGAGCGCGTGGAGGTCGACCTCGTAGTCGCGGAGGATCCGCTGGTGCGCCCGCCGGACGATGGTGTCCGGCGACTGCGGCAGCGGCTCACCCTTCCGCGTCAGGTGCCCGCAGAGGACGGCCAGCGTCGGATAGGGCGAGAAGGGGTCGAGGAACGCGCGCTCCGGGCGGGGCCGGAGCACGATGTCCGAGGCGCCCGAGGGCAGGCCGGTTCCCGGGAAGAGGCTCGACCCGTCGGCCCGTTCACCGCCCTGCAACACGTCCTTCAGATGCGAGGGGCTCCGGGGGATGAAATCGAGAGTCTTCAACTGCCCGTCGCCGGCCACGTGCATGAGGGAGACGAGGCGGATGCGCCGCTCGCGGCAGGTCTCCACGAGGTCCTCGACGGTGAACTGCGACGGCGGCCGCCCGATCCATCGCTCGAGGATCGAGGCGGGGAGGACGGGCTCGGGGAGGGGGGCGGTTTCCGACATGGGTGGTTTCCTGCGTGCGGGAGACGCCTATCATCCGGGTCCTCCCCGGCCCCGTCACCGATTTCCCGGAGGCCGGAGCACGCTCACGCCCGCAGATCCACGCGGACCGTGGCGCGTTCGAAGCCCTCCGCCGTGAGCCACTGGGCGGTCTTCATGCGGCCCATCGCGGCGAGAAGCGTGTCCGGGAAGTGGTCGATCCGCGCATTGTAGTGGCCGGTGATCTCGTTGTAGTAGCCGCGGGCCATGGCGATCCGTTCCTCGGTCTCGGAGAGGTTTCTCTGGAGCGAGAGGAAGAAGGGCTGCGCGGTGAGTTCGGGGAACTTCTCGGCCACGAGGGCCACGTGCCGGCTCACGCCCCGGAGGTCGCCACCCCGCGGCGCCACGGACAACTGGGCCTTGAGACCGGCCAGTTCCGCCTGGAGCGCCCCCTCGTGGTCGCGCAGGCCCGTCACGACCGCCACGAGCTGCGGGATCAGGTCGGCGCGCCGCTTCAGCTCCACCTCCACGAGCGACCATCCCTGCTTCACCCGCTGCCGGAGGTCCACCAGCGCGTTCCAGGTGGACCACAGCTTGAACAGCAACCCCGCGCCGAAGAAGACGAGGCCGGCGAGCAGGGCCTGCGGCACGCCGAGTTCCCCCCTCTCCCGGTGGTGCAGGTCCGCGGCCAGCGAGCCGAGGACCACGGCGGCGAGACCGGCGATGAACCAGGCGATCGCGGCGATCCGGAGCGAGGAGCTGATCTTCTCCTCGCTGCGGGTGGAGATCAGGAAGATCGGCGCCCCCTTGTCGTGGGCGATCTCCGCCGCCACCACGTCCTGCCGCTCGCGGGCCTGCCCGATCACGTAGATCGGAGCGTGGAGCGGAATGGCCTGCTCGGAGAACCGCCGCCGGTGATCGGAGTGCGCAACGGCCGCGCGCGGCCCCTTGCCGTAATAGAGCGGGTCCGCCGGCCGGCATTCGCGCGAGAACACGGAGACCGTCTCGATCTTCGCGCCCTCCGGGACCACCTTCACGATGCCCGCATCGTCCTTGAGATAGAAGGGCGGCTTCTCGCCGCCGGAGGCGACGGTCTTCCAGCCGCTCTCGGTGCGGGTCCGCGTGTGTGTCTTCCCGTCCTTGCCGGTGACCGTCTCGGTGACGGTGCGCGACCAGTGCTCCTCCACCGACCACGTGTAGAGCACGCAGGTGGTCCCGGCCAGGAAGCTCACGAGGGGCGTCTCGGTCTCGGCGGTGCCCTTCAGTTCCACGAGGCCGATGAAGACGCCGGTGGTCTTCACGGTGGGGATGTCGGCAATGAGCCGCCGCCTCCGCCCCGCCCGGATCGCGAGGAAGAGGAACAGGAGTCCGATGACGGCGCCCCCGAGGGGCACCCACAGGGTGGCGGTGGTCTCGCTCATCCGCACGAGGTTAGCAGCCGACCCGCCGGTGCCCCAATGGCCGTCGAGGGGAGATCGCGGACAGCTTGACAGGATGCCGTCGTCCCTTACGATGGCATCGTTCCATGAGCCGCATCGTGCGGCAAGGAGCCGACGGGTGCTGAAGATCCGGCTGCATCGGCACTGACGGAGCGTCGCGGGGGCGCAGTGGCTGCGCCCGTCGGCGAGGCGCTTCGCGGTGCCGGCTCCGTCCGCTCCGTAGAAGCCCTCCCGAACCCCTCCCCGTCCGTGCCCGGATTCCCCTCTCGCTCGAACCGCGTCGATTCGCGGCCCGGCGACTCGGGACGCACCCACTTCCGGGAGGAGTGTCGTGAAAGCGATCGAAGGGGTGGGACTGCCCCAGGTGCAGAGCGTGTACGGCGGCGCGGAGGGCGACCTGTGGGAACTCGTGATGGGCGAGCAGATCCACATCGGGGGGTTCAAGTCCTCGATGGACCTCGCCACGCGGGCTGGCATCGGCGCGGGGATGAGCGGCGTCGACCTCTGCTGCTGCAGTGGCGCGGGGATGCGCTTCCTCGTGAAGTTCCGGGGGGTCGCGAGGATGACCGGCGTCGATGCCACGGAGAAGGTCGTGGCGCGCGGCCGCGCGCGGTGCGAGGCCCTCGGGCTCGCCGACCACATCTCGTTCCGCCTCGCCGACGCGACGAGAAGCGGGCTTCCCGACGGGGGCGCCGACTTCGTCTGGGGTGAGGACGCGTGGTGCTACGTGGAGGACAAGGACCGGCTCATCGCCGAGGCCGCGCGGATCGTGAGGATGGGCGGCACGATCGCCTTCACCGACTGGGTGGAGGGGCCCGCGGGGCTCTCCGCCGAGGAGGCCCGGCGGTTCCTGACTTTCATGAAGTTCCCCTCGGTCATGGACATCGCCGGCTACCGCGCGGCCCTCGAAGCGAACGGCTGCGAGGTGCGGATCGCCGGGGACACCGGGCGCTTCCCGCAGTATGTGGACCTCTACCTCGCGATGCTCGATATGCAGCTCACCTACGACGCCCTGCGGATCATCGGCTTCGACGCCGATCTCATGGGCGCCATGGCGGGTGAGATGCAGTTCATGCAGGCTCTGGCCCACGCCGGTAAGATCGCCCAGGCGGCCTTCGTGGCCGTGAGGAGTTGACCTCATGGACGCCCCCCCTCCCGTGCTCGAAGACCTTGCCCGGTCGGTGCTCGAACTCGACCGGGAGGGGGCCGTCCGCGCCGCCGGCGAGGCCCTTCTGGCCGGTGTGCCCCCGGAGACCGCGATCACCGCGGGCCTCGCGGAAGGCATGCGCCGTGTCGGCGAGCGCTTCGCCGCGAAGGTCTACTTCGTCCCCGAGGTCCTGGTCGCCGGGCGCATCTTCTACGCGGCCATGGAGGTGCTCGCTCCGCACGTGGCGCGGCAGCCGGACGCCGCGGGCACGATGGTCTGCGCCGTGGTGGAAGGGGACTTCCACGACATCGGCAAGAACATCGTGAAGCTCATGGTGGAGGCCGCCGGATTCCGCGTGGTGGACCTCGGGAAGAACGTCCCCGCCGAGCGGATCCTCGAGGCCGTGGAACGCGAGAGGGCCGATCTCGTGGGGCTTTCGACGCTCATGACTCCCACTCTCGACCGCATGGCCCGGACCGTGAAGATCCTGAAGGAGCGGACCTCCGCCGCCGTCCTCGTGGGCGGAGCGCCCGTGGACCGCGCCTTCGCCGCGAAGATCGGGGCCGACGGCACCGCGCCGGACGCCGCCGGGGCGGTGGCCCTCGCCCGGGAGTTCGCCGGACGGAGGCGCCGGTGACACCGAATCCGGCGGGGGCCGTTCTCGCGGGGAGGCGGCCGGAGCGGCTCCCGGTGGCCCCGGTCTTCGGCGCCGACCACGCCGCCGCGCGCGCCGGGGTTCCCCTCCGCGACGCCATGACCGACGGCGATCGGCTCGCCGGCGTCCTCCTCGCCGCCCACGAGGACTACGGGGGCGACCTGCTCGTCGTCTTCTCCGACGTCACCGTGGAAGCCGAGGCCATGGGTGCCACGGTCCGATTCTCGCCCGACCTGCCGCCCCACGTGGCGGAGCCCGCGGGGGAGATCCGGAAACTCGACCCGGAGCGGGACGGCCGCCTCCCCGTCATCCTCCGGGCGGCGGCCCTCGCCCGCGCGGCGCTCCCGCCGGACCTGCCCGTCCTCGTCTCGCTGAAGGGGCCCTTCTCCCTCGCGGTCCTCGCCCTGGGGATGGACCGCCTGCTGGCCCTGGCGATCGAGGATCCGCCGAAGGCGCGCGACGCCGTCCTCGCCGCCGCCGAGTCCCAGGAGGCCTACGTCGCGGCGATCGTCCGGCGCGGCGGGATCCCGCTCATCGGCGACCCCTTCGCCAGCGGGTCGGTGCTGGGTCCCGGCCACTTCGAGGCGCTGGCCCTGCCGGGGCTCGCGGGCCTCGTCTTTGCCGCCCACCGGACGGGCTCGCCGGCGGCGATCCACATCTGCGGCGACCTCCGGCCCGTGCAGCGTCTCGTCCACCGGGCGGGCGCCGACCTCCTGCATCTGGAGCAGGCGGACTTCGCCGCCGCGACGGCCGCCGGCTCCGTGGTGCTGGGAGGAGTCCCCACCGACGTGTTCCTCCGCGACGAGGCCGCCGTCCGCGCGGCGGTACGGGCGGCGGCGAACACCGCCCCGCCCGGCCACCGGTTCATCCTCGGCACCGCCTGCGACCTGCCCACCCGCGCGGATCCCGAGCTGGCCCGGGCCATGGTCGACGAGGCGCGGAGGCTCCCGTGGAGCCCGTGACCGTCGAGGTCCGCGAGGGGGAGTCGCTCCTCCTCGCGCTCTCCCGGGAAGGGCTCTTCGTCGAGGCGCCCTGCGGCGGCCTCGGGCGATGCGGCTCCTGCGCCGTGCGGATCGCGGCGGGGCCGCTGCTCCCGGACTCCCGCCACCTCGCCTGCCGCGTGGACCGTCCCGGGACGTACACCCTTCTTCGCGCCCACCCCATCGACCTTCCCCCGGTCCGTCTCCCCCGCCGCCGGAAGACGGGCCGGGACCTCGGCCTCGCCGTGGACCTCGGCACCACCACCGTCGCCGCCGCCCTCGTCGACCCCGCGACGGGCCGCATCCTCGCCGCGGCGAGGAGGACGAACCCCCAGCGGGCCTACGGCGCCGAGGTGCTCTCCCGGCTCCGCGCCGGCCTGTCGCCGGACCACCGGCCGCGCCTCGCGGAACTCGCCCGCCACGCCGTGACCTCGCTCCTCGCCTCCCTCCTCGACCGGGACCGGGCCTCCCCCGCCGACCTCCGCGCGGCCCGCCTCTGCGGCAATGCCGCGATGACTCTCCTCTTCCTCGGACGCGACCCGGAGCGGGCGGCCACCCCCCCCTACGAGCCGGGCCTCGCCGCGGAGGGGGCGATCCCGGTCCCCCCGGACGGCCTCCCGCTCCCGCCTTCCGCCGAGGCCAGGTTCCTCCCCGCCCTCGGCGGCCACGTGGGGAGCGACACGACCGCCGCCGTGCTCGCCGCTGGCCTGACGGACGGCCCGCGCCCCGCGCTGCTCCTCGACCTCGGGACGAACGGGGAGGTGGCGCTGGCCGCGAAGGGCGCGCTCCTCGTCGCCTCCGCCGCGGCGGGACCGGCCTTCGAGGGCGGCGGCCTCACCCACGGCTCCCCCGCGGGGCCGGGCGCGGTGGAGGCCGTCTCTCGCCGGGGACCGGACTTCACGTTCCGCACCGGCGGCGCCACGCCCCCGCGGACCTGGTGCGGCTCCGGGGCGCTCGACCTGCTCGCGGTGCTGCTCGACGGCGGCTTCCTCGACCCTTCGGGCCGGCTCCGGAGCCTGCCGCCCCTGCCGGTGCCGTTCGACCAGGGGGATGTCCGCGAGCTCCAGCTCGCCAAGGGCGCGCTCGCCGCGGCGGTCTCGATCCTCCTCGCCGAGGCGGGTCTCTCGGGACGGGACCTCGCCCGCGTGGTCCTCACCGGGGCCTTCGGGGCGCGCGCCAGTCCCGCCTCGGCCCGCCGGATCGGCCTCCTGCCACCCGGACCGCCGGCGGAGGCGCTCGATGCGGGGGCCCTGCGGGGCGCGGCTCTCGCGCTCCGCCCGGACGGTCTCGACCGCGCGGCGGCGATCGCCGCCGCGGCCCGCCACGTCCCCCTCGGCGACCGTCCGGACTTCGAGAACGTCTTCGCGGAGCACATGGCGCTTCGGGAGCTTCCCGCGTGACGGCCCTCGCGGGACTCCGGGCCGCCGCGGACGGCCGGGAGGGGGCGCTCCGGGCCGGGATCGCCCGGGGCCGCGAGGTGGTGGGCCTTCCGGTGCCGCTCGCACCGCCCCCGGAGATCGTGGAAGCCGCCGGGGCCATCCCCTTCCGGCTCCTCGCCGCGGGGGACGCCGACGCGGAGCTCCGGGCCCTCGCCGCGCTCGGCCGGGACGCCTGCGGGACGTGTCGCGGGCTCCTCGGCGCCGCGATGGTGGCACACCCTCCCGTCACGTGCCTCGCCGCGGGCACCGCCTGCGACCGGATGCGCCGGATGCTGGAGGCTTTCGGATCGACGGGGCTGCCCGTCTTCACGGTCGCCGTTCCCCGCGTCCGCGGGATCTCCGGGCAGCGCAAGGCCCTCGCGCAGGAATTGCGTCTCTTTGCCGGGGAATTGTCGGTCCGCACCGGCGTCCCCGCCACCCCGGAGCGGCTCGCGGCGGCGATCCGGCGGGGCAACGCCGCGCGCCGGATCCTGCGGGAGGCGGACGGCCTCCGGCGCCTCGTTCCACCCCGCGCCACGGGCACGGAGTACTTCGATCTCGTTCGCGCCCACGGCCTCCTGCCCGTCGAGGACTTCCTCGCGCTCGCCGCGGCGGTTCCGGGGGAGCTCGCGGCGCGGGAACCTCCGTCGCCGGATCCGGTGCGCGTCCTCCTCACCGGCCCCACGCTCCTCGACGGGCGGCGGGACGCCCTCGCGATCCTCGAGGCCGGCGGTCGCGCCGTGGCGGTCGCGGACGTGACGGACTCCGGCACCCTCGCGTCCGGGGAGGACGTCCCGGAGGACGGGGATCCCTTCCTCGGCCTGGCCACGCATCTCCTCGCGCATCCCGTCCTCGCCGCTCCGCTGCGTCCTTCCCGGGCCTTCCGGGAGCGGTTCGCCGGCACCCTTCGGGCGAGCGGCGCCGAGGGCGTGCTCTTCCGGGGCGTCCCCTTCTGCCGGCCCTTCAACTCCGAGGTCCCCGCCCTGCGCCTGCTCTCCACGGTGCCCTTCCTCGAGATCCGGGAGGAGGGCGCGGCGGCCTCCGGCCAGACCCGCACGCGGATCGAGGCGTTCGTGGAGATGCTCCTCGCGCGCCGCCTCTCGGGTGGCCCGCCATGAGTTCCCCGGTCCGCATCGACGCCACCGAGTGGCAGCGCCGCTTCCTCGACCTCGCCCCGGAGACGAGGCGGGAGCCCCGCTACTTGCGGCACCTCGGCGAGCGGGAGTGGGCGCACTACCTGAAGCCCCCGTCGAGCTACCTGCCCTACGGGTTCCGCCGGCTCCGGCGGATGCGATTCGACGGGGACGTCCGCGCGCTCCGGCTCTTCTCCTTCGCCATGGAGGAGACCGAGCGGCTCTTCCGCGCGAAGCAGGAGGGGTTGCCGGTGGTGGCGCTCATGGGCGACTACGGGGCGGTCGCCCCGCTCCTCGGCGCATTCCCCGGGGTGGTGACGTTCTATCCCGATTTCTGCTACTTCACGCCCTTCCTCGCGGAGTCGGACGTGCTGCTCGACCGCGCGGAGCGGTTGGGGATCGGGGAGGACACGTGCTACGTGCGCGCCGCCGCGGGGGCCTTCGCGGCTCGCGCGAACTGGCCCGATCCCGACCTCGTGGTGGTCTCCACCGGCGCCTCCTGCGACGACCTCGCGGCCACGGCCCAGGCGGCTCACGACCTCGGCCACCCGACGCTCTTCCTCGACATCCCCTGCCGCAAGGACCCCGCTCCGTGGCTTCGCGTCACGCGCTTCGAGCCGGCGGACGGGAGGCCGCCGGTGGAGGCCGGCCTCGTCGATCGGCTCGTCGCGCAGTACCGGGAGTTCCTCGCCCGGGCCGGGGAGGTTCTCGGGCAACGGTCCGACGAGGTGGCGCTCGCGGCCTCGGTTTCGCGGGCCCGCCGGATGCGCCGGACGATCCGGGAGATCCGCGGTCACCTCGCCTCGGCCCCCGCCGCCCCGCTCCCGGCCTACGAGGCGATGCTCGCGGAGTTCGCCGCCACGCACGGCTTTGGCGATCCCGACGAGTGCGAGGCGGTCCTCGCGGGGGTCCGGGACCTCGTCGCGGAGCGCGCCGCCGCGGGGGTCGGAGTCCTTCCCCCCGACGCCGCCCGCGTGGTGTGGGCCACTCCTCCGCCGGACCCGCTCCTCTTCACCCTCCTCGAGGACGCCGGGGGCCGGGTGGCGGGCTCCGAGTACCTGATCGCGTCGGCGCTCACCCTCCCTCCGGATGAACCCGATCCCGTGGTCGCCGTGGCCCGGGCGTTCCTCGCCGGGTCGCTCCTCGGCTCCTCGGCGGCGCGGGCGAAGTCCGTCGTCGCGGAGGTCCGCCGCGCGAACGCCGAGGGAGTGGTCATCTCCAACCTGTTCGGGTCGAGCCATTGCGGGGCGGAGACGCCGGTCATACGGCGGGCGGTGGAGGAGGAGTGCGGCCTCCCCGTGCTGTCCTTCGATGTGCCGCGGCCGGCGCCGGGGGGCGTGGCGTCCCAGGTGAAGAACCGCGTCGAGGCCTTCGTCGAGGCCCTCACGCAGAGGAGGCGCACGTGCGGGAGGCCATGACCCCCCTCGAGCGGTTCGCGCTCCTCTTCATGGACGAGCGGCCGGATCGGCTCATCACCGCCCCCTTCGTGACCACGGCGGCGGCGGCGTTCGCCGGCGTGAGCCCCGGGGCGTGCTGCCGGGACGGCGCGCTCCTCGCCCGGGCGCAGATCGCGGCCCAGGAGGCCCTCCGCCACGACGCCTTCTTCGTCTTCAGCGACGTGGCCATCGTGGCCGAAGCCATGGGCTCCGTACTCCGCTTCGCCGAGGATCGCGTCCCCCTCCTCGACGTCCCGGTGGTCCGGGAGGCCCGCGACGTCGATGGCCTCCCGCTGCCGGGACCGGACCGCGGCCGGTTCCCGGTCTATCTGGAGGCGGTGCGGATCCTCCACGAGACGCGCGGCGACCGCGTGCCGGTCTTCTGTCTCGTGCCGGCGCCGTTCACCACGGCCGCCGGGCTGCGCGGGGCGGAGGACTTCCTCGTCGACACGATCGCCGACCCGCCTCTCGCCGAGGCCCTCGTCCTCGCGGCGGAGCGGGCGACGGTCCCCCTCCTCGACGCGATCGTCCTCGCCGGCGGCCTCCCGGCGCTGGTGGACCCGCTGGCCTCGGCCTCCGTGGCCGCGCCGAAGACCTACCGGGCCCTCGCGCTGCCCGGCACCCGCCGCCTCGTCGAGCGTCTCCACCGCCTCGACCTCGACGTGCTCCTCCACGTCTGCGGCGAGATCACGCCGATCCTCGAAGACCTCGCGGCGACCGGCGCCGACCTGCTGAGTTTCGACCGCGCCGGCGTGGCCGAGGTGCGCGACGCGGTCGGGGACCGCATGCGGCTCGCGGGAAACGTCTCCCCGGTGACGATCCTCTCCCGCCGGGCCGAGGAGGTCCTCGAGGAGACCCGCCGGGCCATCCGGGAGGGCATGGGCGCTCCGCGAGGCTTCGTGCTCTCCACGGGCTGCGAGGTCCCGCCGGGCTCCCCGCCGGAGAACCTGGCGGCTTTCTACCGGGCCGCCGCGGCGGCGGGAGGTGTTCCGTGATCGCCCTCGGTGTCGACCTCGGCTCGCGGACCACGAAGGCGGCGCTCCTCGCCAACGGCGCGATCCGCCGGCGCGCGGTGGTGCCCACCGGCTGGGACCCGCGTGCGGCGGCCCTCCGCGCGCGGGACGCCGTACTCGCGGAGGAGGGCATCGCCGCGCCGTCCATCGGCGCGGTCGTCGCCACCGGCTATGGGCGGGTCACGGTCCCCTTCGAGGCCCGGGCCGTGACGGAGATCACCTGCCACGCGGCCGGTCTCCACCGGGTCCTGCCGGAGGTCCGCACGGTCATCGACGTCGGCGGCCAGGACTGCAAGGTCATCCGGGTGGACCGCTTCGGCCTGGTGGCCGACTTCGCGATGAACGACCGCTGCGCGGCGGGCACGGGGCGCTTCCTGGAGTTCATGGCCGCCGGCATGGAGGTCCCGCTGCCGGAGTTCGCGCGGCTCGGGGTCGAGGGGCAGGATCCCGCGGACCTCTCCTCGATCTGCACGATCTTCGCGGAGTCCGAGGTGCTTTCTCTCCTCGCCGAGGGTCGGGCGATCCCCGACGTGGTGGCCGGCCTGCACCGTGCGATCGCCCGCCGCATCGTCGCCCTCGCCTCCGGAGTGGGCGTCGCCCCGCCGGTAGCGATGACGGGGGGCGGAGCCTTGAACGGCGCTCTGCGCCGCCATCTCGCCGACCTGCTCCGAACGGAGATCCTGGTCCCCGACCACCCCCAGACGATCGGCGCCGAGGGCGCCGCCTTCCTCGCCCTGACGCACCCGGGGCCAGGCCCCGAACCACCAGTTTGAAGCGTTCGGTGCCCGACCCCCGTGGACGCCGCCGGACCCGATCGCCACGAACGTCTTCCAGCAGCCCGTCGCCGAGGGGCTTCCACCAGCGCGGAGGCATACGCCGGAGCGCTGCCAGCCGGCCGAACCCCACCTCGATATCCGGATTAGCGTACTCGTATTTTCCATCGCGCCCTGTATACACCGTGTATACAATTCGCGCATGCCTCCTTCCCGGACCAGCGCCGCCCCCGACCGCCGCACCGCCGCGGAGAGCGTCTACCGGGCCCTGAAGCGCGACATCCTCACCCTCGCGCACCGCCCCGGTGCCCGGCTGGGCGAGGTCGAGCTCGCCGCGCGCCACGGCACCAGCCGGGTGCCCGTCCGCGAGGCCTGCCGCCGCCTGCAGCAGGAGGGCCTCGTCACGTCCGAGCCCTGGCGCGGCTACTTCGCCGCCCGGCTCACGGTCCGCGAGATCCGGGAGTCCTTCGACCTCCGGCTCGTCCTGGAGAGCCACGCCGTGACCCTCGCGGCGGCCCGGGCCCGCGAGGAGGACCTCGCGCGCCTCGAGGACCTGGCCTCGGCGGAGTACGTCCACCGGGACTTCGAGTCCTACGCCGCGTTCCTCGACCGGAACCTCGAGTACCACCTCGCCGTGGCGGAGATCGGCGGTAACGCCCTCCTTTCGCGGATCCTCCGGGATCTCGTGGAGGGCATGCAGCGCTACTTCTTCCTCGGACTCGACCTCGGCGACTTCGGGCGCGAGATGCGGGAGGAGCACGAGAGGCTGAATCTCGCGCTCCGCCGCCGTTCGCGCACCGGCGCCGTGAAGTGCATCCGGGAGCAGATCGAGTCGTCCCGGAGGCGGATCCTCGACCGCCTCCTCGCGGGCGGCGCCGACCTGCCCCTCACGTAGGAGCCGACATGACCGCGAAAGACTTCGTCTACCTCGACAACGCCGCCACCACCTTCCCGAAGCCGCCGGAGGTGATCCGGTTCGCCACGGACTTCTATGCCTCGCACGGCGTGAACCCCGGCCGCACGGGCTTCGACCTCGCGGTGGAGGCGGAGCAGGTCCTTCTCCGCGCGCGCCAGACCCTCTGCGCCTTCTTCGGCGGGTCGGACGCGAATCGGCTCGTCTTCTCCTACAACGTCACCGATGCGCTGAACCTCCTCATCGGCAGCGCCGTCGGAGCGGGGGACCACGCCGTCTCCACCTGCCTCGAGCACAACTCGGTGCTCCGGCCCCTCTACCTCGCGGAGCGCGAGCGGGGCGCCAGCGTGACCTTCGTACCCTTCGACGGGAAGGGCTACGTGGACCCGGCGGAGATC
>JALOQY010000040.1 GCA_025459285.1 Planctomycetota bacterium
TGCCTCCGAACAGGCTTCGCACTCATCCGAAACCAGACGGCGACCCGCGAGTTCTGAAAACCCTTCGATCTGAGATCAAAGCCGTTTCAAGCCGTTGATGGCTAGCAGCCCGTCGGGGCCGGGGACGTTCTCGGCAATGCGACCCTTTACCCCGACGGGCTGCTAGGGGAGGGGGACCTTGTCGGCGAGGGCGATGGCCTTCTCGTACGAGTCGATCGCCTTGTTGGCGGACGCGTCCGCCTTGGCGAAATCGGGAATCGTCGGGAGGGTCGCCATGATCGCGTCGCCCTTCGCGATGAGTACGGTCATCTTGTCGAACGTCTTCGTCCCGGCAAGATCGGGCCGGCCGAGCTTCGTGAACGCCTCGGTGCGGCGGTCGAGCACGACGGCCCCCAACTCCACCTGGATCGCCACCTGGCCGTCGGCGGCGATCGCGGAGTCCGGCGTGCGGGACTTCGTGATCGCCTTCGCCGCCTTCGGCAGGAGCGCGCGGGCCTTCCGATCCGGCGCCGCCGCGGCGATGTAGGCCTTGATGGCCGCGCCGGCCTGGCCGAGCGCTTTCACCTCGGTCTTGTCGGTGGCGACGGCAAGACGATTCTCGATCGCCGTGTCGAGGTCCAGGATGGCTTCTTCGAGTGGCGTTGCGGCGGCGAGTGTGACGAGGGTGAGGAAGATCGGGATCAGACGCATCGGTGCCTCCGTCAGGGACGAGTATCCATTGTACGTCGTTTCGACGCCGGTGCGTCGCATCGCCCACCGGCTTCCTGTAACGTTCGTTCGTTCGTATAAATCTGCGCCGCGAGAGCGGGTACCCCCTTGTGCGGTCCGCTCTTCCGTGCCATACTCCGCCTCGAGGAAGTCGCCCGCCGCGCCGACGCAAGAAGAGAGGCACCCGTGCTATTTCTCGGAAAGACGCGGCTGCCGTTGCTGCTTTCCCGTCTGGCCGCCGAGTACGAACTCTTCGCGCCCGTCCCCTCCGGCGATTCGCACCGCATGGCCCGGTCGGTCCCCGGCCTCGACCCGGTGTTCCCGCCCTTCCGCCTGTCTTCAAGCCTGCGAGCGTTCTGGCTCCAGCCGGCCCGTGTCCTCGCCACGTGGTCCGCGCGCGGGCCGGCGCCCGGCCCGGAGCCGAAGCCCCGCGCGATCATCGGTGCCAAGGCCTGCGACCTGCGCGCCCTCGAAGTCCTCGACAAGGTCCTGCGCGGTCAGGACTTCGTCGAACCCGCCTACGCCGCGGCTCGCGACCGGCACTTCATCGTCTCCGGCGATTGCACGGAGGCCGCCGCCACCTGCTTCTGCACGCTGGTCGAGGGCGCGCCGTGGCCGGAGCGCGGCTTCGACCTGAACCTGAGTCCCGCCGGCGAAGGCTTCCTTGTCGAGGCGGGATCCGGGAAGGGGGACAGGTTCCTCCTCGCTCAGAAGGACCTCCTCGATGAGGCTCCGGCTACTCTCGTCGCCGAGCGCGACCGCCGCCGGGCGCAGGTGCGCGAGCAGGTGGATCGCCAGAACGAGATGGTCCGTCCCCGCAGCCCGTACCTCCAGTCGGTGGGAAAGCACCTGAAGACGCGACTGTGGGGCGAGCTCGCCGCCACCTGCGTGGAGTGCAGCGCCTGCAACTACAACTGTCCGACGTGCTATTGCTTCCTGCTCCACGAGACAAGGGACGCGGGCGAGGTGAAGCGGATCAGCGTCCAGGACTCGTGCTTCCACGCCGGCTACTCCCGGATGGCCGGCGGCGGGACGCCGAGGCTGCAACTGACCGAGCGCTTCAAGAACCACTATTTCCACAAGTTCGTCTGGTTCCGCGAGACCTTCGGGATCACGGCCTGCACCGGCTGCGGGCGGTGCGTGGAGGCCTGCATGGGGAAGATCGACAAGCGGAAGTGCCTGCGGGATCTCGAGACCCGCTGGATCCCCACCGAGGTCGTCCAGGAGCTGTAGCAGCCTGTCGGGGTAGTCCCGCGGCCGCGTCGCCGGTCGCGGCGAAGGAGGTGTCGATGAGGTCCGATCAGTCTGGGCAGCCGCGACCGGCGACCCTTCGGGCCGGGGCGATACGCTTCGCATTGCTGCGTCGTTCCTCGTCGACGACCGGCTCCGCGAGGTCGACTCCTCGTAACTCCTTGCACTGCTCGCGTCTCGACCCGGCGCGGCTCACGGTCCATACCCCGAAAGGCTGCTAGCATGGACAACGCCTTCGTCCCGATGCCGGCGGTGGTCGAGGACGTGATCACCGAAACGCCCACGATCAAGACCTTCGTCCTCTCGCCGGAGCGGCCGATCTCCTTCCGGGCCGGGCAGTTCATGCAGCTCGGCATCCCCGGCCTCGGCGAGGCGCCGTTCACGCCGTCCTCCTCGCCCTTCGTCCCGGAGCGGATGGAGATCACGATCCTCCGCACGGGATCGGTGACCAACGCGCTGCACACGCTCGCGCCGGGGGCCGTCGTGGGGCTCCGCGGTCCGTTCGGGCGGGGCTATCCAGTGGACCACTTCGAGGGCCGGGAGGTGCTCGTGGTCGGCGGCGGGGTGGGCCTCGCGCCGCTCCGGGCCCTGCTCTTCTGGCTCTTCCACGAGATCGACCGGGTGAAGCGCGTCTCGATCAAGTACGGCTCGCGGGAGCCCGCCGAGCTGTGCTTCCGGCGCCTGCACGAGGAGTGGGGTCGACTCCCGAAGGTGGACTTCACCTGCACCATCGATCGGCCCGCGCCGGGCTGGGACGGGCGGGTCGGCCTCGTCACGACCCTGCTCGACGGTCTCGACGTGGATGTGAAGGAGGCGGTGGTGGTCTCCTGCGGGCCGGAAGTGATGCTCAAATTCGTCACGCTGAAGCTCTGCGACCTCGG
Source organism: Planctomycetota bacterium (assembly GCA_025459285.1). Classification (GTDB taxonomy): domain Bacteria; phylum Planctomycetota; class JAJSAM01; order JAJSAM01; family JAJSAM01; genus Prado167. The sequence goes on from JALOQY010000040.1 coordinate 2,841, forward strand.
CTTCCCGCCGGAGCACATCTTCCTCTCCATGAACCGGAACATGTCCTGCGGGATGGGGCTCTGCGGGCGGTGCAACGTCGGCCCCTTCTACCTGTGCAAGGACGGTCCGGACATGTGCTACGCGGACATCAAGGACATCCCCTATGCGCTGGGTTAGACCGGAGAACGAAGCCGCGAAGCGGACCGTGTGCCCGTTCTGCGGGATGGGCTGCACGCTCCTCGTCCACCCGGGGACCGGGACCCCCTCCTTCGACGGCGCGGCCGCGCCAGGTCTCGACTACGATGCCGGGAACCCGCACGGCGGCTCGCTGTGCGCCAAGGGCAACATGACCCTCGAGCTCCTGACGCACCCGCGTCGCCTGGAGCAGCCGCTCCTCCGCGAGAACGGCAGCCTGAAGCCGGTCCCCTGGGAGCGCGCGCTCGGCGCCCTCGTCGAGGGCTTCCGCCGCATACGCGACGAGGACGGCCCGGGGGCGGTGGGGATCATGATCGGTCCCCATCTCACCGTGGAGGAGGTCCGGCTCGCGGCAAAGGCGGCGCGGGCCCTCGGTACGGGCAACCTCGACGCCTGTATGCCCGAAGATCGGCCGATGACGAGCGGCATCGCGCTCTCCGGCGCCCGGCCCGAACCCGTGAGGGGGCCCTCGGAGATCGAGGCGATGACCGCCATGCTGGTCGCCGGCGATCTCTTCACGATCGCCCCCTGCATGGCGAAGCCGATGCTGGAGGCCCGCTATCGGAGAAGGCATCACCTGCTGGGCGTGCTCGATTCGTCGGTCACGCGCACCGGGTGGTTCGCGAAGCCCCTGCTCCGGGTGCTGCCGGGCATGGAGACCGCAGCCCTCGCCACGCTCCTGAAGGCGGCGCTGCCGAAGGCGCCCGATGGTCTCCCATGGATCGCGGCGGCGGCGAAGTGCTTCGAGCGGATCTCCGACGACCAGCTGGCGGCGGCCTCGGGGCTCGACCCCTCCGCGGCGGCGTGGCTCGTCGGGGGCCTCACGAAGGAAAGGAACTCCGGCGTCTTCTTCACTCCGTCGTTCGGCGGCCGCTACCGCGAAGTGCTGGTCGCCGGTCTCCTGGCGCTCCTCGCGGAGGCCACGGGGAGCCGGTTCCTCGGCATGCCGGTCGGCCCGAACTCGATCGGTGTGGCGCGGGTCCTCGACGAGGAGGGCTTCCCCGGGCGCGAGTCGCTGACGGCGGCGGAGATGATCGACGCCGCGGTGACGGGGAAACTGAAAGCGCTCCTCGTCCTCGGCTGCGACCCCCTGGCCTCCTTCCCCGGCGCCGCACCGCGCCGCGCCGCGCAGAGGCTCGAGTTCCTGGCGGCGGCCGGTCCGATCTCCGGGGAGGGCGGGGTGTTCGCGCACCTCGTTCTCCCCACCGCCACGTGGGGGGAGCGCGCCGGGACGGTGGTGAACGCATTCCTCGCCGAGACCCGGTTCGATCCCGTCCTGCCGCCGCCGGGGGCCGCGCGGCCACATGGGGAGATCCTCGAGTCGCTGGCGGGAGGGATCCCCGAGCCGCCGCCGGGGAAGGCGGTGGCGCCGGCCGTCCTCGGACGCTTCGACTTCTTCGACGAACTGGAGCTCTTCTTCCGGCTGGCCCGGCGCGGACAGGCCGGGGAGGCCGGCACGCGCGTGCTGCTCCCGCGGCACCTGCCGGCGCACGCCGGGGACGGTGCGATGACCCGTTTCTTCTCCTGGCCCCGGCACGAGGCGCCGGAACCGTTCGTATCCATCTCGCCGGCGCACGCCGCGGAGATCGGGGTCGTGGAGGGGCAACCCGTGATGGTCCGCAGCCGACACGGGGAAGCGCGGGCCGTGGCGCGCGTCGAGAGTCGGGTCCCGGACGGCACGGTGCTCGCGCCGCCGCACTGGCCGGCCATCCGCGGGCTGATGCGATTTCGTCTCAACCCGGTGCTCGGTCAGCTCGACTTCGGGCCCGGCCGGGTGACCGTGGAAGCGGTGGGAGGCCCGTCCAATGGATAGCGCCCCGGCCCGGGTCGTCACGAAGAGGATCGTGCTGGACCTCGATCGGTGCACCGGTTGCCGCTCTTGCGGCGCGGCGTGCCACGTCGGGCATCACGACCAGACGAACCTGGTCCCCGGGCGGGTGGGCGAGGCTGCGATCCTGCCGGTCCACTGCCGCCACTGCGAACAGCCCGCGTGCGTCGAAGCCTGCGCGCACGGGGCGCTCTACCGGAACCCCTACGGATCGGTGAGCAGGTCCGAGCTCAAGTGCGTGGGATGCCGGAGCTGCTCGCTGGCCTGCCCCTTCGGCGTGATCCCGGACGAGTACGTCCGCCACGTGTCCCCGAAGTGCGACCTCTGCGTGGACCGGGTCGAGAGGGGCGGGATCCCCCGCTGCGTCGCGACCTGCACGTCGGGGGCGCTGAGCTTCGTGGACCTCGCGGAGACGGTCGGGGCACCCGAATACGTGGGCGGTCGCATCCAGTCCCACGCCACAGTGAGGAGGTCGTGACCATGACGGAAGCAGACGGCGGGAAGGTGGCGGGGATCCTCGCGGACGCGGCGCAGCTCGAGTGTGCCGGGCGGATCCGCGAAGCGATCGCGCGGTTCCGGGAGGCCCTCGCGATCGAGGAACGCCCGGAGATCCTCCTCCATCTCGGGAACCTGATGAACACGACCGGCCAGCTCGACGAGGCGGTGAAGGTCTTCAAGCGGGTGATCGAGCTGTCTCCCGGGAATCCCGGCGGGCACTACGGGCTCGGGCTCTCCTTCTACCGCTCGGCCCACGTCGCGGAGGCCATCGAGTGCTTCGAGAAGACACTCCGCATCGATCCCAACTGGCTCACCGCCCGGTACTGGCTCGGGATCGTCCACTTCCACCGGGGCGACCTCGACGAGGCGATCCGGGTCTACAAGCAGCTCCTTCAGATCTGCCCGGACTTCACCATCGCCCACTACCACCTCGGCCTCGCCGCGGCACAGAAGGGGCTGCACGACGAGACGATCGCCGCGTTCACGGAGGTGCTTTCGCGCAACCCCCGGTCCGCGGTGGCGCACTACCACGTGGGGGTCTCCCAGTTCCGCAAGGGCAACCTCGACGCGGCGCTGGAGGCGTTCCGGGAGGCGGTGGAGATCAACCCCGAGGACAGGAAGTCCCGGGAGAACCTGAAAACGCTGGAAGAGATGAGGGCCCGGTTCTCTTAAGGGACCGGGTCGGTTCGCCATGGCCGAAGCCATCGAGCTGATCTTCTACTACCTGGTGTTCCCGGGGCTTGCCTTCTGCACCATCCTCGGGCTCGTCCTCTCCTTCATCGACCGCAAGGTGAGCGCGATGGTGCAGTGGCGCGTCGGTCCCGGGCCGGGCCAGCCCTTCTTCGACGTCGTGAAACTCCTCGGGAAGGAGACCGTGGTGCCCGAGGAGAGCTGGGCCCGCGGCTTCCTCGCCGCGCCCTACGTGGCCTTCGGCGCGGCGGGTCTCGCGGCGACGATCGTCTGGCTCGCCGTGCTCCGGATCGGCGGATCGCCGCCGGGAGACCTGATCGTCGTTCTCTACCTCCTCTCGATCCCCGCCATCGCGGTGATCGTCGGGGGCGCGGCGTCGGGGAACCCACTGGGGGCCGTCGGAGCGAGCCGCGAGATGAAGCTCGTGATGGCCTACGAGTTGCCTTTTGTGGCGGCGCTCCTCGCGGTGGTGTTCCAGACGGAGGACGGGGCCACCCTGAGCCTGTCGGGCCTCGTTGCCCTGCAGGACCAGGCCGGCAGCGCGATGGGTCGGGTCTCGGGGGTCCTCGGGTTCATCGCCGCGCTCCTGTGCTGCCAGGCGAAGCTCGGCCTCGTGCCCTTCGACATCGCGGAGGCGGAGTGCGAGATCGGCGAGGGGGCGCTCATCGAGTACTCCGGGCCGGCGCTCGGCTTCTTCAAGCTCACGCAGGCGGTGCAGCTCGCCACGCTCCCCGCGCTCCTCGTCGTGGTCTTCTGGGGCGGGATGGGACCCGGTCCGGCCGGCGTGGCGGTCTTCGCGCTGAAGATGCTGCTCATCGTGACCATCTTCGTCCTCGTCAAGAACACGAACCCGCGCGCGCGGATCGACCAGGCCCTGCGGTTCTTCTGGGGACCGGTGACGGCGCTCGCGTTCGCGGCCCTGGCCCTCGCGGTCCTGGGGGTGTGAATGGCGCTCTCCCCGGTGTTCCTGAAGGCGCTCAAGCGGAGCCCCTGGGTTTTCCACGTGGGGACCTCCGGCTGCAACAACTGCGACATCGAGATCGCCGACTGCCTCACGCCGCGATTCGACGTGGAGCGGTTCGGCGTGAAGCTGGTGGGGAGCCCGCGCCACGCGGACGCGATGCTCGTCACGGGACCGATCTCGCACGACCTCAAGGGACTGGTCCAACAGGTCTGGCTGGACATGCCCGCTCCGCGCGTGGGGGTCCTCGTGGGCACCTGCGCCTGCACCATGGGCGTCTACAAGGACGCATACAGCGTCGCGGGGCCCGCGGACAAGGTCATCCGCGAGATCGACCCCGCTGCCCGCTTCGTCTACATCCCCGGCTGTCCCCCGAAGCCGGAGACCATCGTGATGGGGATCGTGAAGATCCTGGAGGCCCTCTGACATGGATGCGGAATGCCTCGGCAACCGGCTGACGGAGAAGTTCGCCGATCGCGTCGAGTGGACGGCGCGCTCGAAGAAGAGGCTCTACCTGCGGGTAGACCCCGCCGTCCTCGAGGAGGTCTTCGGGGCCCTGCGCTCTGAGCTTCCGCAGATCCGCCTGTGCACTTCCACAGGCCTCGACACGCGGGGCGGCGTGGAGGTCTTCCACCACCTGTCGCCTTACGGCCTGCCGCTCGTCGTCACGCTCAAGATCGAGGGGCGAAAGCCTCTGCCCTCGCTGCCCTCCCTGGGGAGGATCCACTCCGCGGCGATTTTCATCGAGCGGGAGATCTCGGACTTCCTTGGAGTGGATTTCGTCGGACACCCCGACCCCCGGCGCCTGCTCAAGGCCCGCGCGTTCGGGGACGACGTGCACCCACTGCGGCGGGACTTCGATGTTCGGGAGTTCAAGCGCGGGATCGGCGAAGAGCCGGAGTTCTGACATGAAACAGGTGATCCGGATCGGCCCGTTCCACCCGCTCCAGGAGGAGCCGGAGAGTTTCCTCCTCACGGTGGAGGGCGAGCGCGTCATCGACGTGGACGCGAAGCTCGGATACGTCCACAAGGGGCTCGAGCGACTCTGCCAGGAGCGGACGTACGACATGATCCCCATCATCCTGGAGAGGATCTGCGGGATCTGCTCGGTGACCCACTCGGTCTGCTTCTGTCACGCGGTGGAGGACATCCACGGTGTCGAGATCCCGCCCCGCGCGCGGTACATCCGCACGATCCTCGGCGAGATGGAGCGGCTCCACAGCCATCTCCTGTGGGTGGGCCTCGCCGGCCACTTCATCGGCTACAACACGGTCTTCATGTGGGCGTGGAAGTACCGGGAACCGGTGTGCGACGCCTTCGAGTGGCTCACCGGCCACCGGCAGAACGCCTCGCTCCTCAAGGTGGGCGGCGTGCGCCGGGACCTGCCGGTGGACTCGTTCCCCGCGGTCCTGAAGGTCCTCGACGAACTCGAGGGCCAGACGAAGATGCTCATCGGCGCCGTCCTCGACGACCCCGTTCTCGCCGCGCGCCTGAAGGGGATCGGCGTGCTGACCCCGGAGCAGGTCCTCGACTGGGGCGTGGTGGGACCCACCGCCCGGGCCTCCGGGGTGAAGACCGACGCCCGGAAGGACGAGCCCTACGCGGCGTACGCCGAACTGGACTGGAACCTCATTGTCCAGCCCGAGGGGGATGTGTTCGCCAAGGCCGTCGTGCGGCTACTGGAGATCCTGGAGTCGATCCGGATCCTGCGGCAGGCCATCGCGAAGTTCCCTCCCGGGGAGATCGACTGCGGGCCGCTCCATGTCCCCCAGGGCGAGGGGATCGGCCGCTACGAGGCGCCGCGCGGCGAGGACATCCACTACGTGCGGAGCAACGGGACGAACATGCCGTCGCGGGTGAAGGTCCGGGCGCCCTCCTTCGTGAACATCCCGTCCTACCGTGCGTCCTGCATCGGGGGGACGATCAGCGACGTGACGATCACCCTCGCCGCGTGCGACCCCTGCTACTCCTGCACGGAGCGCCTGGCCGCCGTGCGCCGCGACGACGGCGGCCCGCCACTGTCCTTCGATGACCTCGTGCGCCTCGGACGCGAGAAGACCCGCGCGATCGCGAGGGAGATGGGCCGGAAACCCGACCTCGGGCTGGAGATCCGACCGTGAATGCGGAACTCGTCCTCCTGCCGATCCTGATCCCGGGAGTCCTCGGCCTCGTCGCCCTGTTCCTCCCCGGGCGGCTCCGGGCCGTGCTCGGCTTCCTCGGTTCGCTCGCGACGCTGGCCGCGGGCCTCGCCCTCGTTTCGACCCGGGAGTCCTTCCACCACGCCTGGCTTGTCCTCGGCCCGCTGAACCTCGATTTCTCGTTCAGGGTCGACGGTTTCACCGGCTGGCTCTCGGCGCTGGTCGGGCTGTGCGCGTTCTTCACGGCGCTCTACGCCGCGGACTTCTTCCGCGGGCGGGGTGGGGCGCCCGGGCGGCTCTACGCATGGCTCCTCATCGCCGCCGCGGGGGCGGAGGGCGTCGTACTCGCCGGCAACCTCCTCCTTCTCGTGCTCTGCTGGGAGATCGTGACGCTCATGCTGTTCGTCCTCGTGATCACGGGGAGCCCGGAGGGCGCGCCGGCCGCGGCGAAGGCGTTCACGATCCTCGGCTTCGGCGACGTGGCACTGATCCTGGGCACGGTGCTGCTCGGGTCGCGGGGCTTCGATCACCCGATGGACTTCGCGACTCTCGCGGCAAACCCGCTGGCGACCGGCGACCTCTTCGGGGTCCTGACCTTCCTCCTGCTCTTCGCCGGCGCGGCGGCCAAGGCCGGGGCCGTGCCTCTCCACACCTGGATTCCGACGATGGCCGGGCCGGCGAGCCCGCCGGTGATGGCGTTCCTCCCGGCATCGCTGGACAAGGTGCTCGGGATCTATCTCCTCGCCCGCGTCTCGGTGAGCTGGGTCACCCTGACGCCCGGGCTCCAGTTCGCGGTGATGGCGGTGGGGGCGATCACGATCCTCGCGGGCGTGCTGATGGCGATGGTCCAGCACGACGTGAAACGGCTCCTCTCCTTCCATGCGGTGAGCCAGGTGGGCTACATGGTTCTGGGGATCGGAACCGGGACCCTGGTGGGGGTGCTCGGCGGCGTCTTCCACATGGTGAACAACGCGATCTACAAGGCGTGCCTCTTCTTCGGGGCCGGGGCGGTGGAGCGGGAGGCGGGGACGAGGGACCTCGGGAAGCTCGGCGGGCTCCACCGGGCCATGCCCGTCACCTTCCTCTGCATGTTCGTCGCCGCGCTCTCGATCTCCGGGGTGCCGCCGCTCAACGGTTTCGTGAGCAAGTGGCTCGTCTACCAGGCCTGCGTCGTCGCGCGGCAGCCGCTGTTCCTCGTGGCGGCCCTGTTCGGCTCGGTCCTCACGCTGGCGTCCTTCGTGAAGGTCCTCCATTCGATGTTCTGGGGCGCGCGGCCGCCGGCTCTCGACGGCGTGAATGAGGCCGGTATCGGCATGCGGCTTCCGATGGTGGGCCTCGCCATCCTGTGCGTGCTCCTCGGCGTCTTCGGGGGGGCGCCGCTGGACCAGGCGATCGGGCCGGTGAAGGACGTGCCCGCGGCTTCCGTGGCGCTCGCGGGCGGGCTCGACGCCGCGGGGACCTTCCGGCCGGGAGTGGTGACGATCCTCCTCGTCATCGGAGTGCTCGCGGGCATCCTCGCCGCGCACCTCGGCGGGGCCCGGGCGCGCCGGGTCCGGTCGGTGTTCATCGGCGGCGAGCCCCTGGACCGCGCGCAGAACCGGTTCCCGGGGACGGAGTTCTACCGGACGGTCCACGAGATGCCCCTTCTCGGCCGGACGCTCGATGCCGGCGAGAAGGGCGTCTTCGACGTCTACGCGATCTTCGGCAAGCTCGGTGGCGGCGTGATCCGGGGGCTCCGGAGCCTCCACACCGGGGTGATCACCGACTACCTGTTCTGGTGCCTGCTCGGTCTCGGTGCCGTCCTCGCCGTCTTCTTCTGGTGCTGATCATGGAACCGACCTTCTACGGACTGCTGGTCTTCCTCATCATCGGGAGCATCGTGGCCCTCGAGATGAAGGACATCCTGAGCTCCGTGATCGCCGTGGGGGTGGTGGGGCTCGCACTGAGCATCCTCTTCCTTCTCCTTGGCGCGCCGGACATCGCGATCACGCAGGTGGTCGTCGAGATCATCGTGGTCACGGTACTCATCCGGGCCGCCGCGCGGAGCGGTCGCGTGGAGATGACCCGCCGGCCGGACCTCGTGTCGACGGTGCTCGGGCTCATCCTCGTCCTCTGTTTCTGCGGCTTCGCGCTCGCGGCGCTCGAGACGCTCCGGCCGTTCGGGGGCGCCCGGCCGCTCGTGGGCCACTGGTATCTCGTGAACGCCGAGGCGGGGACGGGCTGCGCGAACGCGGTGATGGCGATCCTCCTCGACTTCCGGGGCTACGACACGCTCGGGGAGGCCACGGTGATCCTGACCGCGATCCTCGGCGCCGTCGTGCTGCTGCGGCCGAAAGCCCGGGAGGAGGAGGCGGAACCGGCCGTGGTCCCCGGAGTCCCCGCGGAGGTGGCCCATGAATGACGGCCCGGGCATGAGTCTCATCGTCCGGATGGTGAGCCGCTGGCTCCTCGGGTTCGTGTTCGTCTACGGGCTGGGGGTGGCCCTCTTCGGCCACCTGACACCCGGCGGAGGGTTCGTCGGCGGGGTGGTGGTGGCGTGCGCGCTCGTGATGAGCATCCTCGCCTTCGGCGGGAAGCAGGGGCCGGGGGCGTTTCTCGCCCGCGCCGTCACGACCCTCGACGCCGCGGGTGCGCTGATGTTCCTGGCCCTCGCGCTGTTCGGCTACGTGGCGGGGTGCTTCTTCACGAACTGGATCGCGCGGGGAGAGCCGGCGACCTTCGGCAGCACGTGGTTCGTGATCCTCATGAACGTCGCGATCCTCGTGAAGGTGGGCGCGGGGGCCTTCGCGGGGTTCCTCGCGATCGTGGCCTTCGGCCACATCCTCGACGCGGAGGAGGGACGGCCATGACGATGTGGGCACTGCTCATCGCCTTCCTCGCCGTGGGGTTCTACGGACTGCTCGCGAAGCGGAACGTGATCAAGAAGATCCTCGGCCTCACGATCCTCGACCACGCGGTGAACCTGCTCCTCATCATGATCGGCTACCGGCACGGAGGGTGCGCGCCGATCCGTCTCCCCGGCGAGGACCACGCGGGCTTCGTGGCCCGCAGCGTGGATCCGATCCCGCAGGCGCTCGTGCTCACCTCGATCGTGATCGGGCTCGGGATCACGATGCTGATGGTGGCGCTCGCGCTCCGCATCCGGCAGTGCTACCGGACACTCGACGGCACCGAGGTCAACCGGCTGAAGGGGTAGGTATGGTCCATCTCGCGCCATTGTTCGTCGCGATCCCCCTCGGGGCGGCCTTCCTCAGCCTCCTCGTGAAGGCCGTCGCCCCACGGGTCGCGGGCATCCTCTCCGTGGCCGCCGCGGCGGCCCTGCTCTTCCTCGCGGTCGTTGCCCTGCTCGGCGTGGATTCGGGGGCGACGGCGGCGGGTGGCTGGGGGGCCGTCTCCGAGGGCGGCGTCGTCTTCCTCGGCGGGATCGTCGTCGTGCTCGACGGACTCTCCCGTCTGTTCCTGATCACCGTCGCCGTCGTGGCCTCTGCGGTGGTGGTCTACGGCGTGAAGTACATGGCGCCGTACACCGGAAAGCCCCTCTATCACTCACTCCTCTGGCTCATGATCGCGGGGATGAACGGGGTCGTGATCTCCGGCGACCTCTTCAACCTCTACGTCTTCCTGGAGATCGGGGGCATCGCCTCCTACTCCCTCGTGGCCTTCGGTACGAAGGGGGAGGAGGTGGAGGCGTCCTTCAAGTACCTCGTACTCGGCTGCGTCGCCTCGGCGGCCATCCTGATCGCGATCGCCCTGACCTACTCGGCCACCGGCGCGCTGAACATGGCCGACGTGGCGGCGGCGGTCGCCGCGGGGAAGGTGCCCGACGCGGCGCTGTTCTTCGTCTCCGCTCTCTTCCTCGCGGGGTTCGGACTCAAGGCGGCCATGATGCCGTTCCACGCCTGGCTGCCGGACGCCCATCCGAGCGCCCCGGCGCCGATCTCCGCGATGCTCTCCGGTCTCCTGATCAAGACCCTCGGCATCTATGCGATCGTGCGGATCTTCTTCAGCGTCCTCGGGGTGGGCTGGCACGCGCAGGTCCTGCTCCTCGCGTTCGGCAGCATCTCCATGGTCGGCGGCGTCTTTCTCGCCCTGGGACAGGACGACTTCAAGCGGCTTCTCGCCTACCACTCGATCAGCCAGATGGGGTTCGTGTTCGTGGCGCTCGGCGTGAACACCACGCTCGGGCTCGTCGCCGGGCTGTTCCATGCCGTGAACCACGCGCTGTTCAAGTCGGCCCTGTTCCTCTCCTCGGGGTCGCTGGAGCGGATCACCGGCACGCGCAAGCTCTCGGAGATGGGCGGGCTCGTCCGGCGAGCGCCCATGACCTCGCTGGCGACGATCGGGGCGGCACTTTCGATCTCCGGGATCCCGCCCTTCAACGGGTTCTGGTCGAAGCTCCTGATCATCGTCGCGCTCGTGTCCGGCGGGCACCATGCCGTGGCGGGGATCGCCGGGCTCACCGCCCTGATGACGCTGATGTCCTTCATCAAGGTGCAGCGGAAGGCGCTCTTCGGCGCCCTCCCGGAGCGCCTCGCGGGAGTTCGCGAGGTGTCCGCGGTGATGTTCGTGCCCGTGCTCGCGCTCGCGCTGCTCTGCCTCGCGACGGGCATCCTGTGGCCGCTGGGGCTCTCCGACCTGCTCGATCGGGCGGCGGCCGCGGCGGGGAGCGTGGGGGACTACATGGGCCTCGTGACGGGGGGGAGGTGACCCGGCCATGTTTCGCGTGATCGCCACGTTCGTCTTCGCCTTCCTCGTCTACCTCGCCGTGACCTGGTCCCTCGATCCGGCGAGCGTGCTCATCGGCGCCGCCGCGTCGCTGGCCGCGGCCGTCGCGATGCGGCCGCTCGAACTCGAGGTCGCGCCACTCCTCCTCCTGCCGCACCGGCTCCTGTTCGCCGTGATCTACGTGCCCGTCCTCCTGTGGTACGTGATCCGGGCGAACCTCGATGTCGCGTACCGCGTCATCCATCCGAAGCTGCCGATCCGACCGGGGATCGTGAAGGCGAGGACGACCCTGAAAACGGCCGCCGCCCGCGTGCTCCTCGCCAACTCGATCACTCTGACGCCGGGCACGCTCACCGTGGATCTCGTCGGCGACGCCCTCTACATCCACCGGATCGCGGTGCCGGAGAAGGAACCGGAGGCGGAGATGCAGAGGTCGATCGAGCACTTCGAAGGCTTCATCCGGAGGATCCTCGAATGACCTTCCTCCACGTCCTGATGGCCTCGCTCGTAGTGTCGATGTTCCTGTGTCTCTATCGGGTGATGGCCGGCCCGACGCCCGCCGACCGGACGGTCTCGGTGGACATTCTCGGCGTCCTCATGGTGGGCTTCTGCGCCGTGCTCACCGCCATGACCGGGCGGGACGTCTACATGATCGTGGGCGTCTCGTGGTCGCTCCTGAGCTTCGTGGCGACGCTGGCGCTCGCGAAGCACCTGGAGGGGAGGAGCTTCGATGACTGAGTGGACCTTCGGCACGGTGGCTGCGGCGGTCGTCATGGCGGCGGGGGCCCTGTTCAACCTTCTCGGCTGCATCGGTCTCGTGCGGCTGCCGGACGTCTACAACCGCGTGCAGGCCTCCACGAAGTGCGTGACCCTCGGGACCCTGCTGCTGCTCACCGGCGTCATCATCCTCTTCGGTTTCGGTTCGATGGGGGTGAAGGCGCTCGTCTGCCTGTGGTTCGTGGCGATGACGTCGCCCACGGCGGCGCACGCCATCGGGAGGGCGGCGCACCGCAGCGGGATCAGGCTGTGGGAGAAGTCGGTGTGCGACGAGTACGCGAAGGACCGGGAGGGGGCGGTCGAGGCGCCGGCCGGGAGTCCCCCGGCGGAGGAGGTGGCGCGATGAAGTGGCCGAAGCTCCGCGAGTTGAAGGAAGCGGTCACCAGTTTCGTCCGGGGGCCGTACACTCACCCCTTCCCGGCCCAGCCGACACCGGTGCCGGCCAACATCAGGGGTAAGCCGGTCTACCACCCCGAAAAGTGCATCGGCTGCGGGGCCTGCTCGGAGGTCTGCCCGGCGCGGGCCATCGAACTGCTGGAGGTCGAGACGCCGGACGGCCGGCTCGTGCGCCGGCTCGTGCTCCACACCGACAATTGCATCTTCTGCGCGGAGTGCGTCCGCTGCTGCACGACGAAGGAGGGGATCTCGCTCTCCTCAGAGTACGAGCTGTCGGCCCTGTCGCGGGACGGGATGCGGGAGGTCGTCGAGAAGGAGATGGTGCGCTGCGAGCTGTGTCACCGGGGCATTGCCCCCCGGGACCACCTGCTCTGGATCGCCGGGCGTCTTCGTGGACTCGCCGCCGCGAACCAGACGGTCTTCCTCGTGGAGATGGAGGAACTCGGGCTCCGGGAGACGGCGCCGCGCGACGACCGGGCCATGAACCGGGCGGACATCCAGCGCGTGCTCTGCGCGAAGTGCCGGCGGGGCGTCACGCTGCAGGATGCCTGGGGGCCCTTCTGAGCGGGGGAGAGCCGGAACTCGCCGCGGAACTGGAGCCGCTGCTCGCGAAGCGGTGGCTCCTCATCGGGATCGGGAGCGACCTGCGGGGGGACGATGCCTTCGGACCGCTCCTGGCGCGGACGCTGGCCCGCCGGGGCCGGCCGGCCCTGGACGCGGGGCTCGTGCCGGAGAGCTACACGGGGCCGATCCTCCGGTTCGCGCCGGAGGTGCTGATCCTCGCCGATGCGGCGGAGATCGGCCTGCCGCCGGGGTCGCTCCGTCTCCTCCCCGGGGAGGCGATCGCCGAGGCCGGCGCCTCGACGCACGACTCGGCCCTCTCCCTCGTGCTGACCTATCTCCTCGCGCAGCACGAGATGGAGGTCCGGGTCCTCGCCGCCCAGCCCGCCTCCCGCGAGCTCGGCGAGGAGCCCGGCCCGGCGATGCGCGAAGCCCTCCACCGCGCCGCCGCCCTCTTCAAAATCCGGGAAGATTGACCCTGGGTCATTCTTCCCGCCCTGCGGCGGCGCGGAGGGGGGCGAGCTGCTCCCGCAGCGAAAGGAGTCAAGCGGGTGGCGCTCGGGGAGGGTTTCTCCGGCCGGGGGAGCCCGGATACTCTGGGCTTCTCGCGCCGGGACGGCGCGGTGGAGGTCCCGATGTCCGAGGGCGAGTACAAGGCGGATGTGATCCCGGAGATGGAGGCGAAGCTCGCGTGGAATGGTGACCTCAAGTTCACCGCCACCACGCAACGGGGCTACGACCTCGACTTCGATGCGCAGGTCCAGTGGGGCTGCATGCCCCTCGAGGGGCTGCTCATGAGCCTCGCGGGCTGCATGGCGATCGACGTGGTGGCCATCCTCGAGAAGATGCGGTGCAAGCCCGAGTCCTTCTCCATGGAGATCCACGGTACCCGGCGCCCGACGCCGCCGCAGCGGATCACGAAGGTCCACCTCGTCCTCGACCTCGCCGGCGGCCCGGAACTCACGCGCGAGAAGGTGGAACGTGCCGTGAAGCTCTCCGAGGAGAAGTACTGCTCCGTCCGCCACTCCCTTAGCGAGGACATCGAGGTCACGACCGAGATCCGCATCGCCGGCTGACGGACGGGAAGGGGGAATCCGCCCCGCCGCTGGTATCCTCATGGGATGTCCGACTGGCGCGACCGTCCACTCATCCCCTCACCGGCAGGAACGCCGGAAGAGAAGGTCGCCTCGTGAGCCCCCTCCCGGAGTCCCGCGCCGCCACGGCCCGCTGGAACCGGATCCTCGCGCCGTTCTTCGGCCCCGAGACCCGGCGGAGCGTGGTCCAGCTCGTCTCCACGGCTGTTCCCTTCGCCGGTTTCTGGGCTCTTTCGTATCTGGCCCTCGACGTGAGCTTCTGGCTGACCCTCGCCCTGGCGTTCCCTGCCGCGGGTTTCCTCGTCCGGCTCTTCATGATCCAGCACGACTGCGGCCACGGCTCCTTCTTCCGGAGTCCGCGGGCCCGGGACTGGACGGGGCGGGTCCTCGGGGTGCTGACCCTCACGCCCTACGAGTACTGGCGCAAGACCCACGCCTGGCACCATGCCCACTCCGGTGACCTCGACCACCGGGGGTTCGGCGACATCGACACCCTGACCGTGGAGGAGTACCGGGCCCTGTCGTGGTTCCGGCGCCTCGGCTACCGGCTCTACCGCCATCCGGCGATCCTGTTCACGGTGGGCCCCCTCTTCCACTTCGTGCTGATCCACCGCTTTCCGTGGACCACCCCCCGGGCGTGGAAGAAGGCCTGGCGGAGCGTGCTGTGGACCAACGTCGCCCTGGCGGGCATCGTCGTCCTCGCGCACTTCACCATCGGCCTCCGGGCCTTCCTCCTGGTCCAGGGACCGGTGGTGGCCATCACCTGCATGGCGGGGGTCTGGCTCTTCTACGTGCAGCATCAGTTCGAGACCGCCTACTGGCGCCGCCACGGGGACTGGAACCCCACGGAGGCGGCCCTCGAGGGCGCCTCCCACCTGGCGTTGCCGTGGCCCCTTTCATGGCTCACGGCGGACATCGGGATCCACCACGTCCACCACCTGAGTTCCCGCATCCCGAACTACCGGCTCCGGGAGGCGCTGACCGCGGTGCCGGAACTCGCGAACGCCACGCGCCTGCGGATCCGCGACACGTTGAGACCCCTGAGCCTCGCCCTCTTCGACGAGACGGCCGGGCGTCTGGTGAGGTTCCGGGACGCGCGGCGGGCCTACCTCCCCTCGGGAACGGCCGGCTCCCGGACGTAGCCGCCGGGCTGGAGGCGCCAGCGGTGGTCGAACCAGCCGGTGGCGATCACGCCGCCGTCGCCGGAGCGCAGGTACTCCTCGTCGAACACCGCGTAGTCCGGCCAGCCGACGCCGGAGACGAAGACCGGGAGGCCATACGCGAGGCGCATCCCGGCGGGGCCCGTGGAGGCGAAGGCC
>JALOQY010000326.1 GCA_025459285.1 Planctomycetota bacterium
GAAGCGGAACGAGGCGCGGCTCTTCTTCCACCACGCGTTCCACGCCGCGCGGTCGAGGAGGAAGTTCTGGCCGGTGAGCTTGACGAGGGCCTCGACGAGGTCTCCCTTCAACTGCCCGATCGTCTCCTCCTTCGCGATCGTGAACGTGTCGAGCAGGGCATCGACCGACTCCACGTGCCGGATCTTCCCGAGGGCCCGGATCTTCGCGCGGGCCGCCGCGATGCCGTACTCTCCGATCCGCTGGTTCCACCAGTCCTTCGAGAGGGCCTTGATCGCGCGCGGGTCCCCGATGTCGCCGAGCGCCTCGATGACCTGCAGATAGACCTTGATCTCCTTCTCGCTCGCCTCGAGGGCGGCGAGGAGGGCGGGGACGGCGACGGCCCGCCCCATGACGCCGAGGACCGCGGCGGCCTCGAGGCGCACGTCCTCGGAGCGGTCCTTGAGACCGAGTTTCGCGATCGCGGAGGCGGCCGGATCGCAGGCCAGCTCGGACAGCTCGAGCATCGCCCCGATCTTCGCGCCGGGCGCGAGGCCCTTGAACTCCTTCTCGAAAGCGGCGAGGCGGGCCGCGACCTCCGCGGAATCGGGCGCGGTGACCTCCGCCGGCCGGCCGTTGACCGAGACGTAGCGGACCGCGAGTTCGACCACGTTCCGCTCACCGGTCACCTCGATGACCGTGGGCAGGGGGAAACCGGAGACGATCCGGGACTCGCGGTAGACGATCCGGGCGAGGCGCTTCTCCTTGGTGTGGATCTCGCGGGCGACGACCCGGAGTCCATCCGCGTGCCGCCCGTACGTGTAGCCGAGCCGGACGCCGGGGCCGGGCAGGTCGAGGTCCGCCAGTTCTCCGGTCTCGTTCACGAAGAGGGCCACGAAGAGGACCTTCCCGTCGAGCGATCCGGTAAGGGTGGAGCGTGGCTCGCCCGGCGCGAACTCCGTGCCCGGTGTCTTCTCGATCATGTCGAACCACGGCGCGCCGCGCAGGTCGCGCCACAGGCCCCCGAAGAGTTCACGCCAGGGTTTGTGCAGGGTCTCGTGCGTCTTCGCGAAGTCGAAGGTCTCCGCCTCCGGCCCCTTGAAGGAGTAGCCGAAGCCGGCGACGTCCTTCGCCCGGCGCAGGTTCTCGTCCTCGCTGCGTCGCAGGGAGATCTCGGCCTCGAAGGACTCGAGTCCGCGCGCGCCGAGGTCGGCGTGCCGGGCCCGGGCTGCCGCAAGGTAGGCCGCCGGCTCCTCGCCGTCGGCGAAGAGGGGAGCGGACAGCACGAGCAGAGCGGCCAGGGCGAGCGTCATGCGCATGGGACCCTCCGGGGGATTCTACCCCGCCCGCGGGGCGCGGGTTTCGCCGGAACCGGGTGATCAGCCCCGTGCGGCCAGGCGCCGGACGAGATCGACGAGCGCCTCGGCGAGCGCCGCCACGCGCTTGCCGGCGCCGATGTCGGCGAGGGCGCCGTCGGGCGCGAAGGCCTGATGGGCGGAGGGGATCGCGACCTGGTCCGCAAGGACGAGAACCCCGATGTTCCCGAGGATCGCCCGCAGGTGGACGAGGCCGCGCAATCCGCCGAGCGACCCCGGGCTTGCCGCGAAGAGGGCGGCGGCCTTCCCGCGGAAAGCGGTGAGCGCGGGCCCCTTGCCCTCCGGCCGCGACGCCCAGTCGATGGCGTTCTTCAGGAGCGGGGTGATCGACGAGTTGTACTCCGGGGAGGCGATGAGGAAACCGTCGCTCCCTTCGAGCAGCGCCTTGAAGCGGCGGACCGGCTCCGGGAGCCCCTCCTTCGCCTCGAGTTCGGCGTCGTAGAGGGGCATCGGGAAGTCCCGCATGGAGACCTCCGTGACCTCGGCGCCGGCGGCGCGCGCCGCCCGCACGGCGAGGGCAAGGAGCCGGACGTTGTGGGACCCTTCGCGGGCGCTGCCGGCGAAGGCGACGATCTTCGGGTGCGTGGGCATGGCCGCACTCATACCACGATTGCACCGCCCGGCCGCGACCCGCGCTTCAGCCGCCGAACGCGGCGAGGGCCAGCGCGACGGCGGCGGCCAGGGTGGCGGGGCCGGCCAGGAAGTGGCCGAGACGGGCGAGACGGCCGAGGGGCCGGCCACGGAGGAGCAGGGACCCCGCTCCGCAGGTCGCTGCTCAGGTCGCCGTGAGGAGGACCGCCACCGAGAGCCACTGTACCGTGGTCATCCTGCGAACTCCTTTCGCCGGACGCGGGACGCTCACTCCGCCCAGCGCGGCTTGCGCTTGCCGAAGAACGCGGCGATGCCCTCCTGGGCCTCCCTGCCGATCCGCAGGCGGGCGATCATCTCCGCCGTGAACCGGCCGGCCTCGTCGAGGTCCATGCCGGGTGTCCGTGAGATCAGTTCCTTGCAGATGCGGAGCGCCTCGGGGCCGGAGGAGGCGAGGTCGCGGACCCACTCCTCGACACGCCCCGCGAGCCGGTCGTCGGGGACCGCTTCGTTCACGAGGCCGATCTCCGCGGCGCGCGCGGCCCCGATCCGCCGGCCGGTGAGGAACAGCTCCCGCGCCACCCGCTCGCCGATCCGGCGGATCACGTAGGGGCCGATGCAGGCCGGCACGAGCCCGAGCTTCACCTCGGAGAGCGAGAAGACCGCCGACTCCGCGGCGATCGCGATGTCGCAGGCCGCCACGAGGCCATTCCCCCCGCCGATCGCCGGCCCGTTCACCGCGGCGATCGTGGGGATCGGCAGGTCGAAGAGCGTCCGCATGAGCTTTGCGAGCGCCAGCGAATCGGCGAGGTTCTCGTCGTAGGTGTAGTCCTTCATCTTCCCCATCCACGCGAGGTCGGCCCCGGCGCAGAAGGCCTTGCCTTTCCCCGTGAGGACGACGACGCGTGCTCCCGCGTCGCCGGCGACCGTCGAGAGGGCCGCGGTCAGCTCCGCGATGAGGACCTCGTCGAAGGCGTTGCGGATGTCGGGCCGGGCGAGCGTGATCCGTGTCGTCCCCCCGGCCCGCGAGACCTCGATCGTGCGGTAGTCGTTCATGAGATGGGATTATAGGGGTACGGGCAGGCCATCATGCGACCGTATCGGGAGGGGCGCGAACATGCACGACACGCCAGGCGACGAGTCGGGACCGGGTCCGGAGGCGCCTCCGGGACACATGACGCTCGAGGACGCCTTCGCGCTGGCGCTCCGCAGCCACCGGAGCGGCAACCTGCCGATGGCCGAGCGGATCTACCGCGCGATCCTCACGGCGGTGCCGGACCACGTGGACTCCCTCCACTTCCTCGGTCTCCTGCTGCACCAGGGGGGCGCGTCGTCGCTGGGCGTCGAACTGATCCGCCGGGCCGTGGCGTTGCGGCCGGACTACGTGGACGCGCTCAGCAACCTGGGGAACGTCCTCTGCGCGATGGGCCGCCCCGCGGAGGCCGCCGAGGTCTGGCGGAGGGTGGTGGCTCTGGCTCCGCATCCCCAGGCGTACAACAACCTGGGCGTCCTCCTCAAGGGCGAAGGGCGCTGCGAGGAGGCCGCCGCCGCCCTCCGGCGGGCGATCGACCTGGATCCGGGGCGTGGCGACGCCCACTTCAACCTCGGCAACGTCCTCATGCTCCTCGGCCGCGCGGACGAGGCCCGCAGCGAGTACCGCCGGGCGGTCGAACTCGATCCGGGTTTCATCGGAGCCCAGGAGGCCCTGGCCCGGACCCTCGTGCAGAGCGGGCGCTGCGAGGAGGCGCGCGAGGTCTTCGAGATGCTGCTCGCCGCCTCGCCGGGGAACCCGATCGCGCACCACGTGCTGGCCGCCCTCACCGGGCGCGACGTCCCGGACCGGGCCTCCGACGAGTACGTCGTCCAGGCCTTCGACAGCTTTGCCGAGACCTTCGAGCACGTGCTCACGACACTCGGCTACCGGGCCCCGGAGGTCCTTTCGGCGGCGGCCGCGGCGGTGCTCGAGGACCGCGCGGGATCTCTCGACGTGCTGGACGCCGGCTGCGGCACCGGGTTGTGCGGCCCCCTCCTCCGACCGCTCGCCCGGCGGCTCACGGGGGTCGACCTCTCCGCGGAGATGCTCGCCCGGGCGCAGGCTCGCGGCCTGTACGACGAGCTTGTCAGGGCGGAACTGACCGGCTACCTCGGGGACCACGCCGGAGGCTTCGATCTGATCGTGGCCGCCGACACGCTCATCTACTTCGGCGACCTGGCCCCGGTCCTTTCGGCCGCCGCCGGAGCGCTGCGCGGAGACGGGGTGCTGGCGTTCAACCTCGAGGACGGCGGTGAGGCGATCGGAGCGTCCGGCTTCCGGCTCCAGCCGAACGGCCGCTACGAGCATGGGGAGGAGGCCGTGCGCCACCGGCTCGACGAGGCCGGCTTCGGCCAGGTCACGATCCGAAGGGACGCCCTCCGGAGGGAGTGGGACCGGATGCTCACCGGGCTCTTCGTCCTGGCCCGGAGGACTTGAGGTCAGGGCTTCGTGCGCCAGACCGCCGTGCCACCCGTCACCGCGGCCACGCCTTCCATGAACTCCTGCGCGGTGTCCTTGTAGTCGTCGATCCGGATCGTGTGGATCGGGATTCGGAAGAAGCGGTGCTTGCGGCGGACCTCGTCCACGAGGGCCGGGCCGTAGACGATCTGCCCCCCGCTCGGGACCCCGTCGGAGAGCAGGAAGACGGTGTCCACCGGCGGCTCGTCGGGGAGGTCGCCGCCCCAGGGGTCGCCGCCGGCCAGGCGCCATGCCTGCCAGATGCCCTCGATCTGGGGCGCCCAGCCGCCCACGACCACCTTATCCAGGAACGGCTTCACGGCCTTCTTCGCCGGCTCGTTCGCCGGGGCCATCCCCTGAGGAGAGAACGGGGTGAGCTGGGAGGAGCCGTGCATGATCAGGATGTTGAAGACGGCGTTTCCCCGGAGGGCCTCCACCATCTTCAGCGTCTCCTTCGTGAGGAGCTGGTACTGGGAGACGTAGTTCCGGTCCTTCGGGGCGGTGGCGTTCCACTCGAAGAAGTTCTTCGTCTTCGCGAGTTCGATGTCCACCGGCTTGATGAGAGTGTCCGAGGCGTCCACGAGGAGCAGGATCCGCTTGGAGAGCGTTCGGATGTCGTAGAAGGCCACGGAGTCCTTCTCGTCCGGTCCGCCGGTCTTCCCGGCGTCCTCGCCCCGCTTCCACGTCCCGTCCTCGATGGCCGCGCGGTTGCGGTCGTACCACGCGGTCCAGCTCTCCGGCGCTTCGCCGACGTCCGTACCGGCGATGGCCACGAGGGCTCGTCGGAGGTGGGCGCGCAGCACGCCATTCGACCCGAGGATCTCCTTTTCCAGCGCTCTCGCGAGGAGGGGCACGGACTTCGGGTCGGCGACCGTCCCGAGGCCGCCGAGAGCGGCCACCCGCACCGCGAAGCAGGGGTCCGTGAGCAGCGCCTCGGCCAGCTTGTCCCGGAGGTC
>JALOQY010000041.1 GCA_025459285.1 Planctomycetota bacterium
CTACCCGTGGGGCAACGACGAGGACCCCACCCGCCTGAACTGCAAGGAGTCGAACATCGGGACGACGACCCCCGTGGGCAAGTACCCGCGGGGCACCTCGGCGTTCGGATGCCTCGACATGGGCGGGAACGTGAGCGAGTGGGTGCAGGGGAAGTTCGGCCCGGCGAACGGGCCGGTGATCCGCGCCGTCTGCGGCGGATCCTGGCGCGACCCCGCGGCCCGCTCCCGCTGCGCCTCCCGCCGCGGCTACCAGGACGGCGGCAAGGCCCCCTACGTGGGGTTCCGCTGCGCCCGCGACGCCTGATCCGGACCGCGCGCGCCGACCCTTCCCCGCGTCTCTCCCGCCCCCCACCCCCCGCCCACCCAATCGACTCTGGAATCCGCGACGGTCAGGGCTTAGGCTAAGCGGGTTAGGAAAGCAGCGGCTTCGGGCAGGTCTTCGTCACCGGCCGGAGGGGCACTTTGGAAGACACGTACCTCGAGCAGCAGCCGATTCCCGGCTACCGGCTCGAATTACGCCTGGGGACGGGCGGGCAGGCCAGCGTCTACAAGGCGATCCAGCTCTCGATGAACCGGCCGGTGGCCATCAAGATCATCCGGCCCGGCGCCGACGGATCCTCCGTGGAGCTCGGCCGGTTCATGCGCGAGGCGCAGGTCCTCGCCCGCCTGCGCCACGACAACGTCGTGCAGGCCATCGACTTCGGCGAGGTCAGCGGGCACCGGTACTTCGTCATGGAGTTCCTCGAAGGCGAACCGGTGGCGGAGATCCAGAAGCGGCAGGTCTTCCTGCCGGTGGCCCAGAGCCTCGACGTCGCCGCGCAGGTCTGCCGCGCCCTCGACCACGCCTTCCGGTTCAACGTCATCCACCGCGACATCAAGCCCGCCAACATCGTGCTCGTGAACGGGCAGCGGGCCGTGCTCGTGGACTTCGGCCTCGCCCGGCCGGAGCAGAGCGACATGCAGGTCACCATGGCCGGCATGACCGTCGGGACGCCGCACTACATGGCGCCGGAGCAGATCCGCGGCGACCCGAACCTCGACACGCGGGTGGACATCTACGCGCTGGGCGGCACGCTGTTCCACATGGTGACCGGCTGCCCGCCCTTCCCCCACCAGCAGAAGACGCAGATCCTCATCGCTCACCTGAAGGACCCCGTGCTCCTGCCCGAGAAGCTGCCGCAGGAGGTCCCGCAGGACGTCTTCGCGATCGTGAAGAAAGCCATGCGCAAGGAGCGCGAGAAGCGCTACCAGAACCCCGAGGAGATGCTCCGGGACCTGGAGCGAATCCTCGACCGTCTCGGTGTGCGCGGGGAGCGCCGCACGGCCCAGGCGGCGGTGAAGATCCTCACTCCCATGGCGCCCTCGGCCGCCCCGGTCGCCGCGCCCTCGGCCCAGTTCCAGGACCTCGCGGCGAAGGCCGAGGAGATGCAGCGGAAGGCTCGCGAGATCCTCCAGCAGAAGCAGAAGGAACTCGACGAGGCCCTCCGGCGGGTCGCGGATCTCGAGCGGAAGCTGCGGGAGGCGGAGGCGAAGGAGACGATGGCCCGCCAGAGGGCCGAGGATCTCGAGCAGCGGCTCATGACCGCGCTCGTGAAAGGGCGTCCGGCCGCGAAAGAGGAGCCGATTTCCGACGCGATCGCCATCGAGGACGAGGGAGAGGTCATCGAAACGGAGGGCGAGATCGTCGAGGAAGGCGAGGACGACGGTGACGTCGAGGAGGTTTCCCCCTCCCCGGCGATCGAGCCGGTACCGGAAGAGGTGTTCGAGCCGGCGTTCGCGCCCGAGGAAGTCGAGTCCGCGCCTGAACCGGAGCGCCGGGAAGTGCCCATGGTGCGGGTGCCGAAGGGCGCGTTCATCGCGGGGGAGAACGGGGCGAAGGACGCCGATCCCCGGCAGGAGATCACCCTCCCGGCCTTCTGGATCGACGTCCACCCGGTCACCAACCGTGACTACCTGGACTTCGTCCGTGCCACCGGCCGGACCCCGCCCGACCACTTCAAGGGCGGAGTCCCCGCCGAGGAGATGCTCGACCATCCGGTCGTCTGGGTCACCTGGCAGGACGCCACGGACTTCGCGGCCTGGGCGGGCAAGAGGCTGCCGACCCGGGTCGAGTGGCAGAAGGCCGCCCGCGGCCCGGACGGCCGGACCTTCCCCTGGGGCAACCAGGTGGACGTCCGCCGATGCAACTGCAAGGAGTCCGGGCCCGGGAAGACCACGCCAGTGGGTGGATATCCGACCGGCGTCTCTCCCTTCGGCATCCACGATGCGGCCGGCAACGTCGCCGAGTGGGTAGCCGGCGAGATCATGGTGCCAGGAGCGGACCGGAAGCAGGTCGTGCGAGCGGTGTGCGGCGGCTCCTGGCGAGACCCGCTGGAGAGGTCCCGCTGCGCGTCGAGGCGCGGCTACCCCGACGGAGGGAAGGCGCCCTACGTCGGCTTCCGCTGCGCCAGGGACTAGGATGCTCGCGGAACTCCGGATCCGGGACCTCCTGCTCATCGCGGACCTCTCCCTGTCCTTCTCCCCGGGCTTCAACGTGCTCACCGGGGAAACCGGAGCCGGCAAGTCCCTGATCGCCCAGGCCGTCTCCCTCCTGCTCGGCCGGCGCGCCGAGGGGGAACTCGTGCGCCGGGGCGCCGAGACCGCGGAGGTCGAAGGGTTGTTCGTCGTAGCCGACGAACCGGCGGTCCGCGAGAGACTCCTCGCCGCCGGGCTCCCGGCGAGCGACGAGCTGCTGGTCCGCCGGGTCATCCCCGCGGACGGCCGGCAGCGCTGCTTCCTCAACGGGCGGCTCGCCTCGCTTCCCCTGCTCGCGGAACTGGCGAGGGACCTCGCGAGCTTCGCCGGCCAGCACGAGCACCTCGCGCTCCTCGAGCCCTCGCGCCAGCGCGACATCCTGGACGACTTCGGCCGACTCGCCGCGGACCGCGAGGAGATGGCCCGACTCCACGCCGCCGCGGTCGAGGCCTCGGGCCGGCTTTCGGACCTGCGGGAACGGGAGAAGGACCGCGCGCAGCGCCTCGACTGGCTCCTGTTCCGACTCCGGGAGATCGAGGCCCTCGCCCCCGCGCCGGACGAACTGGACACGCTGGCGCGGGAGATCGAGCGCCTCCGCCACCTCGGCTTCCTGCTCTTGACGGCCCGCCGGGCGGTGGACGAGCTCTACGAGCGGGACGGGGCGGTCTTCGAGCGGCTCGGCGCCCTGGCTCGCGATCTGCGCCGGGCGGTGGAGCACGATGGAACGTTCGGCGGCCCGGCGGGGACCGTGGAGGAGGCCGCCGCTCTGATCGCGGAAGTCGCCCGGGGACTCCGCGATTACGGCGCCGGCGAGGAGACCGCTCCGGAACGCCTCGACGAACTGGCCGGACGCCGCGCCGCCCTCGAAGCACTCGTACGAAAGCACGGCATGCCGTTGCCGGAGATCCTCGCCTCGAAGGAGGGCCTGGCCACCGAGGCCGCCGAACTCGCCCGTTTCCCCGAGGCGCTCTCCGAGGCCGAAGCCACGCTCGCGAGGGCCCTCTCCGCCTCGCGTCACCGGGCGGAGGCGCTCACGGAGGCGCGCCGGAGGGCCGGCGGGAAGCTCGCGAAGGCGGTCACGGCGGAGCTCCGGGACCTCGCCATGCCGGGCGCGGCGTTCCGCGTGGACCTCCGGGCGGAGGCCAGGGAGCCGGGCCCCCTCGGCTTCGACGTCGTGGAGTTCTCCGTGGCCCTGAACCCCGGCGAGGGCGCGCACCCGCTCCGGACGACCGCCTCCGGCGGCGAACTGAGCCGCCTCATGCTCGCGCTCCGGAGGGCCCTCGCCGGCGTCGGTCCCGTCGGGACCCACGTCTTCGACGAGGTGGACGCGGGCATCGGCGGCGCCCAGGCGGCCCTCGTCGGACGGAAACTCCGGGAGGTCTCCTCCCATCATCAGGTCCTGTGCATCACCCACCTCCCGCAGATCGCCGGCCTCGCCGACGAGCACTTCCTCGTCGCGAAGCTGGTCGGGGACGGCCGAACGGCGACCACCGTCCGGCGGCTCACGGCCGACGAGCGGGTGGAGGAGATCGCTCGAATGCTGGGTGGCGAGACACTGACCGACCGGACGCGGGCCGCCGCCCGCGAGCTCCTGCGGAGGTGATCCCGTGGTTCCCCCTTCGGCTCATCTCGTGGCGCGGCGCGAGGCGGCCCGCCGGGCATTCGACCTCTCCCGGGGCGCGGTGCTCGTGCCCGCGGGGCTCCCGGTCGTGGTGGCCGGGACCGACGAGCCCTACGAGTTCCGGGTCCATCCGGAGCACCGATGGCTGACCGGGCTCGCGGAGCCGGGCGCCCTCCTCGCCTTCGACCCCGGCGAGGGGTTCGTCCTGTTCTTCCCGGAACGGACCGAGGAGGAGCGCGTGTGGTCCGGACCGGGACCCGATCCGGAACGGCTTCGGGAGGAGAGCGGCCTCGACCGGATCCGGCCGCGGGCCGGACTGACCGAGTGGCTTGGCGCAAGGCACGGCGAGCCTCTGGCGATCCTCGGCAACCCCGACTTCCTCTCCCGTTTCGCCGAGTACGACGTCCCCGGGTGGCCGCGGCTCTGGCCGGCGCTCGAACCGGACCTCTCCACCCGCCTGTCGAAGGTCCTCGACGTCCTCCGCCGGAGGAAGGACGGCGTGGAGATCGCGCTCCTTCGGCGCGCGGCGGAGATCTCCGCCGCCGGACACGCCGCCGCCGCGGAGGTCGTCCGGCCGGGCATGACCGAGCGGGAGCTCATGACCGAGGTCTGCGCGGTGTTCCGTCGACTGGGCTCCCGCCGTGACGCCTATGCGCCGATCGTGGCCGGCGGAGAGAACGCTTCGGTGCTCCACTTCGCGCCCACGGATCGCCCTTTCGCCGACGGGGACCTGGTCCTCGTGGACGCCGGGGCGGAGTACGGGGGCCTGATGGGCGACGTGACCCGCACGCTCCCCGCCGGCGGCAGGTTCGAGCCCTTCCAGCGCGACGTCTACGAGATCGTGCTGGCCGTGGAGGAGGCCGCCATCGCCCGGGCGCGACCCGGCGTGGAGTACCGCGACCTCCACCTGTCCGCGTGCACCGCCCTCGCCGCCGGGCTCGTGGAACTCGGCCTGCTCCGGGGGAACCCGGAGTCGCTCGTGGAACGGGACGCCCATGCGCTGTTCTTCCCCCACGGACTCGGGCACATGCTCGGCCTCGCGACCCACGACGCGGGCGGGTATCTCGAGGGCCGGCCGAGGAGCGATCGGTTCGGCCTCAAGTGGCTGCGGACCGACCTGCCCCTCGAGGCGGGCCACGTGGTGACGATCGAACCCGGGATCTACTTCATCCGGCCGCTGCTCACGAACCGTGTCTGGCGAGAGCGGTTCCGGGAGGAAGTCGCCTGGGACCGCGTCGACCGCCTCCTCGGCTTCGGCGGCATCCGGATCGAGGACGACGTGCACGTCACCGCCGCGGGGCCGGAAGTCCTGACACACGCCGCGCCGAAGCGCGCCGCGGACCTCGAGGCGGCGCGCCGCCCGAGCGAATGACCGCCCGCGCCGGGTCGGTCAGAAGCCGGCCGTCGTGCTCACCCGGAGGGCGAGGAGCCCACCCGCGAGGAGCTGCCCGTCATCGCCGAAGAGCAGCAGGGTCCGCGGACCGGGGTTCTCGAGGAGTTCGGCGAAGGTGGCCCGCCAGGCGCCGATCTCCTCCTCGCGGCCCTGCTCGTCGAGATCGAACACGCCGATCCGGACGTCGAACTCGTCGGTGGACCTCGCCCGGATGACGGCCCGGAAGTCCCACACGGGGTTCAGGCTGTCCTGGCGGACGGCGGCCACGCCGGACACCCTCTGGCCCGGGATCACGACCACCGGGAAGCAGTCCGGGTCACGCGGGCCTCCTCGCATGGTCTCGACCGCCCGCATCAGCCCGGGGACGTCTCCGCCGGCGGTCGCTCGCCGGAAGGCCGGGAGGGACCCGAGGAACTCCCCGGCGCCGGGAACCACCATGGGAGCCGTCCGGTCATGGTCCCACGGGCGTTGATCGGATGGCCGGAAGGGGAGAATGGAGGCTCCGTGGACGACGATCGTCCACTCGCCCGGAAGGAGGGCGTCCATGCGGGAGCGGACGAACCCGGTGTCGAACCCGTAGGAGAGCGCGCTCTCGAAATGGAGCCGGGCCTGGCGCTCGTCGCGGATCGATCCCGCGCGTTCCGCGTCCCGCATCCGCGCGCAGAAGCCCGCCTCCTTCGTCGATTCCGTCGTGCGGCCGTGGCGGTGGGCCTCCTCGTAAAGGAGGCACGCCCGCTCCCACTCGCGAGCCTCCCGGGCCGCCCGCGCCACGGCGAGGGCGGGCGCGAAGCTCTCCTCGTGCCACGCCTTCGATTCCCGGCGGGCGGCGTCCAGGAGGCTCCGGTTCCGGGGGTCGGGTTCCACCCGCTCCGCCTCTTCGAGGATCCGCGCCGCATCGTCGGTCCGGCCGTCGCGCATCGCGGCATTGGCCTGTGTCCGGAGGCTTTTCGAGTACTCCGCCCGCATCTCCTCGAGCTGCGCCCGCGAGCTGTCCGCGGGATTCAGACGCCAGGCGGCCTCGGCCTCGGCGAAGGCCGCATCCCACCGTTTCTCGCCGGCGAGTCTCCGGGACTGGGCGAGATGGGCCATCCCCGCGCGGGCGCGGGCAGCCTCGAGTTTCACCCGGGCGCGTTCGGTCGACTCCGGACTCCGGCCCTCCTCGATGGCCTTCTCGTAGAGCGCAACGGCCCGATCGTAATCGCCCCGGAGCAGCGCATCGTCGGCGGACTGCATGGAGGACTCGCAGGCAACGGACAGGAGGAGGAGGACGAGGGCGGCGGTTCTCATTTGCTGCTCCGGGACAGGGCTGAACCGCAAGTCTAGCAACCTGTCGCCGGTCCGGTCTCAACTCCCGGACGGCCGCTCTCTGCCCGTCGGCCGGATCGCTCGCAGAGGAGAATGAAGACCGTCACGCCGAGTAGCACCAGCGTACCGAAGAGCAGGAACGACAGCCCCTTCAGGTAATCCACGGCGCAGCTCCAGATGAGGAGCATCGCGGCCGCCGTCCCCCATGCCACGATGCGACGGTCCGACCCGGACCTCGTGAGGTCGAGGGCGAAGGCCAGGGCCGCCGAGAGCGGCACGACAAGCAGCGCATGGTGCCCGGTGCCCGACATCTCCGACATCTCGAGCATTCCGATCAGCGCCGTGCCGAGCCCGGCGGTCCGCGCGACGGGAGTCTCCCTCGCCCCCATCCGGAACCACAGGAGGAACAGCAGGGCCGAGAGGAGCAGGACGAGGATCTTGACCACCCGGCGCACGCTCTCCGCGGGCAGGCGGGCGACCTGCACGAAGTCGTAGACGTTCTTCTCGGTGACCTCGGCCGGGGCAAGGTAGCGGTACGCCGCCGCCATGAGGGACTGGTTGTTCGTCCGCCACGGTCGCTCGATGAGCGCATCGGCGCCCCCCTCGCGGTAGGGGAGGACGATCTCCTGATGGTAGCGGACATGATGATCCAGGTTGTGGACCGGACCGAAGGCCACGCTGCCAAGACCGCCGACGAGCACCACGCCTCCCACGACCATCGCGGCCAGGGCCCGCCACTCCCGTCGCGCGACCAGCCACAGCGCGAGGTACGCCGGCAGCACCTTGATGGCCGCGGCGAGGGACAGCGCCGCGCCCGCGAGGGCCGGCAGACCCCGAACGGACAGGAGCCACAGCGCACCGGAGACGGCAAGGAGGATCACGAGGTCCGTTTCGGAGCGCAGGAGGACGTTCCCCATCAGCGGAGCGCCGAGGAGAAA
This sequence comes from Planctomycetota bacterium, assembly GCA_025459285.1. Classification (GTDB taxonomy): domain Bacteria; phylum Planctomycetota; class JAJSAM01; order JAJSAM01; family JAJSAM01; genus Prado167. The sequence goes on from JALOQY010000041.1 coordinate 7,772, forward strand.
GAGGAGGAGCCACTCGGAGAGCCTCGGCCGCCGGGCCAGCGCGGCCCGGAGGCAAAGCCACGGGGAGGCGACGAGAGAGAGAAGGTTCACCCCGGAGAACAGGATGGCTCCGGCGACTTTCCCGATGACGGTGAAGGGCAGGAAGAAGACGGCGAAGAACGGGGGGTAGGCCCGCCGGTGCTTCACCGCCTCGTAGAGGTCGAGCCCCCTCAGGATCGTCGTATCGGAGATCCGCGAGAAACCCGTGAACTCCGATGATCCCCGGAGGGCGCGGCGCACGGCGACGGCCCAGCCGAGAAGCAGCAGCACGAGGAGGATCGCCGTGATGACCCTCCGGACCGGACGCCGCTCGAGAGAATCGAGAAAACTGTGGGCTATCACCCGAGTTCTCTGTTCCGAGCGAGAAGCCCGCGCCTGAAGAGCCACTCCGAGCAGGTCACGCGCTCCCCGGGGATCCGGGCGAGAGCCTCGTCGAGAATCCCGAAGGCCCTTTCTCCGCAGTGCCGCGTGAGCACCGGGCGGAGCAGTGGAGCGAGCCGGCGGGCGGTGTCCGGAGGGAGGAACTCGTGCAGGTGCAGGTAGAACATGCGCGGATTCGGGCGGAGCAGGTGAATTCCGAAGGGAGCGAAAAGGCGCAGCCACGTGAGACAGCAAGGACTCACGCCGTCCTTCAGGGTGCTCACCGGGATCGAGGGGACGGCGGTACCGCCCTGCACCGGCCGCCGGGCCCGGTACGGCAGGTTCCCGGGGCTCGGGACCACCCGGCCGTCGGAGGCGTCGTAGCGGTATCCCGCCCGTTCGACTTCCTCGAGCCATCCCGCCGATCGCGCGAAGAAGGGGGCCCGCACGCCGAACACGGGGCGATCGAGCTCCCCCTCCAGCCGTCGCTTCGACTCCACGAGTTCCCGGCGGCGCTCGGTGGACGGAAGCGGCCCGATCCGCCGGTGCGTCACGCCGTGGGAGCCGACCTCATGGCGCGAACCGATGCGCGAGAGGACCTCGCCGAACCGCCCGGTCGCCGCTGACGCCCCAGTCGGGCTCCACGTCCACCGTGAGCAGGAACTCGTCGTCCGCGCCGGTCACGGTGCGGAGCCTAACACGGAGTGCGGCGCGCGAGCAGTCGATAGCAGGAGAAGCTCGCGAGGAGGAGCACCCTCCGGAAGGCCGCCGGCCGAAATCGAGACAGGACGATCCGGATCATGGAGGATCGGAGGGTCCGCCGAAGCACACCGGGAATCTCCTCACCCCTTCGCTCCCCGGCGCTCATCCACGGCGACGGCCTCGAGGTCCGCCACCGCCGCGGCGAGAGCTTCGAGGAGGCGGGGCGGAACGGGGCAGAGCCGGAAGGTCGCGAGAAGGGAACGGTAGTACCAGACGGTCCCGTCGCGTCCACCCCGGAAACGCGACCACACCGCCTCCCCGCCTTCCCGCACGTCGCTGACGATGCTCCGGGCATTGTGGAGCTTGTCGGCGATCGACACGAGGAGCACGGAGGGCGAAGCCGCCGGAAGGTGGGCCAGGTAGGCCTCCTTCCGCGCACGCCAGGCGGGCTTCGGAGTCTCGAAGGTATCGGTCAGCCCCTCCACGATCCCGGCCACCCGGGAACCGAACCGTCGCTCGATCTCCCGGAGCGTCTCGCGCCCCCCCTGGTCCTCGGGGCCGTCGTGGAGGAGGGCGGCGATGACCTCGTCCTCCGATCCCCCGGCATCGCCCACGGTCCCGGCCACGACCAGGAGGTGCGTGACGTAGGGCACACCCGAGCCCTTCCGGACCTGGTCCCGGTGGAGCCTCGCGGCGTAGACCAGGGCCTCCGTGAACCGCTCTCCATAGACCATTCACGACCTCCCGTACGGCGGTGGGCCGCCACCCGCGCGGCCGCGGCGCGACCGGACGGGACGGCGGGGAACAGGCCCCACGCATAGCGCGGGGCCATGCTAGCAGCGACCCGTGGTATCGCCCAATGGCCGCCGCGTGGGAGACATTCCCGGGCCATGCTGGAACAAGGAACTTGACCTTTCATGTCCGGTTTCCGAACCTCATTCACCATCGGCATGGCCACCGTCCCCGTGAAGACCCCGCGCATCCTCCTCGTCCGCCTCTCGGCGATCGGGGACGTCGTTCACGCCCTCTTCGGGGTCGCGGCACTCCGGGCGGTGCGTGCCGGGGCCTTCATCGGCTTCCTGGTGGAGGATCGGGCCGCCTCCCTGCTCACCGGCCATCCGGACCTCGACCGGGTCCACGTCTACCGCCGCTCGGTCTGGCAGCGGGGGGCCCTTCGCGAGCCGGTCCGCGTGGCCAGTGAGGCCGGCAGGTTCCTCGCCGAACTCCGGGGGGAGCGGTACGACGTCGCGGTGGACCTCCAGGGAAACCTGAAGGGCGCGGTGCTGGCCGCACTCTCCGGTGCCCCACGCCGGATCGGCCTGCCTCCCGGGGAGGCGAAGGAGTGGAGTCACTGTCTCCACACCGAGAGCGTGACGGTCCCGAACGACCCGCTGCACCGGGTGGAGCGGGTCTACCGGCTCCTCGAACCCCTCGGCGTCAAGGGGGCCGGCGGGATCCCTCGCGTCGAGGTCCCGGCACGGGATCGGGAGGACGTGGCGGCCTGGCTCACGGACCGGGGCCTGCCGGACGGCGGCTTCGCCGTGCTCCACCCCGGGACCTCCGGTTTCGGTTCCCACAAGCGATGGCCGGTCGATCGCTTCGGAGGCCTTGCGGCGGAACTATCCGGGCGCCATGGACTCCGGTCCGTGGCCACCTGGGGTCCGGGCGAAGAGGAACTGGCGGACCGCGTGGTCGGCGTGTCGCGTGGCGCCGCGATCCGGGGGCCCCGGACCCGCACCCTCACCGCGCTCGCCGAACTCGCGTCGAGGTCCGCCCTCTTCGTCGCCGCGGACACCGGCGCGCTGCACCTCGCGGCGCTCCTCGGCGCCCCCACGATCGGGCTCTTCGGGCCCAAGGACCCAAGGGTGTACGGACCGCGCGGACCGCGCGTCGCGGTGGTCCACAAGGGGGTGGACTGCTCGCCCTGTCCGAAGCGCCACTGCGCGAATCCGGTCTGCATGAATACCATGACCATCGAGGACGTGCTGGCCGCCGCCGAGGGGATCGTGTCCCCGGCCGCGCCGGCCGCGAAAGGAATGCCATGAAGAAGGACAAGGAGAAGGCGAAGAAGAAGCGGGGACGCGGTCCCGGACGCGGAGGTCCCATGCAGGTCACCGCTTCGAGCGGTTACGCGATCCACGGTCTCGGCTACCTCGCCTGGAAGAAGGCCCGGAAGGTGATCTTCCTCTCGGAGATCGCCGAGTACTTCGCGATCCCCACTTCCTACCTGGCCAAGGTGTTCCAGGCGCTGGCCCGCGCGGGGCTCGTCGTCTCGTACCGCGGAGCCAAGGGCGGCTACGCGCTCGCCCGGGAGGCCGGCGAGATCACCTTCCGCGCGGTGATCGAGGTCTTCGAGGGTCCGGTTTCGGAGGTCTGCACGCTGAACAGCGGCCCCTGCACCAAGCGGATGGCCTGCACGGTCTCCCGGCGGCTCGCGGAGGCCCAGCGCTCGTTCCTCGAGGCCCTGTCGAAGTACACGATCACCGACATCGCCCAGGAACTCGCGCGGGCGGACGCCGCGGCGCGCCGGGCCGCCCGGGGCTGAGAGTGTGACGACCGGGGTCGAGCGCGCGGACGCTTTCGCCGGCGCTTCCCCCGACCCCGGGATGGCCCGGCGCAACCTGGCCCGCTTCGTCGCCGCGGCCGGAGAAGTCCCCTCGGACATCCCCCGGGCGATGCGGCTCTTCGCCGGCTCGCAGTCCATGAGCGACGCGGCGATTCGCGATCCCTCGCTCCTCGCCGAGGTCCTCGGATCGCCGGGACTCCCCTCGCCGCGGGACCTGCGCGAGCGCGCGCTCCGGCTCAGCTCGAAAGACGCACCGGATCCGCGCCCCCCGCTCCGCCGCTTCGTGCGGGAGGAGACGCTGCGGGTCCTCCTCGCGGATCTCTCGGGCGAGGCGGACCTCGAAACGGTTTCCGCCGCGCTCTCCCGGATCGCGGATGCCGCCATCGACGCCGCCCTCGCCGCGGCGCTGGCCGAGGCAACGGCCCGCTACGGGACTCCCCGCGAGGAGACCGGACGGCCGGCCACGATCACGGTGATCGCCCTCGGCAAGCTCGGAGGACTCGAGCTGAACTACTCCTCCGACGTGGACCTGATGTTCCTCTACTCCGCGGAGGGGAAGACGGACAGTCCGGAGCCCGACCTCGTCCGCCGGAACCGGGATTTCTTCGTCCGGGTGGTCGAGCGGGCGCGAGGTCTCCTTTCGGATCGCACCGAGGACGGCCACTGCTATCGAGTCGACCTGCGACTGCGGCCGGAAGGCGCGACGGGGGCGCTCGCGAGATCGGTGGCCGGGGCACTCGCTTACTACCGGGCGGAGGGCCGGCCCTGGGAACGCCAGGCCCTCATCAAGGCCCGCGCCGCGGCGGGCGACCTTTGCCTGGGGGCCTCCGGTTTCGTGGAACCGGCGGCGGAGTTCGTGTTCGAGGCCCCGCTGACGATCGAGGGGATCGGCTCGATCAAGGAGCTGAAGCGGGCCATGGAGAGGAGGACGCCGGACCCGCGTGAGGTCAAGTCGGGCCCCGGCGGCATCCGGGACGTGGAGTACACGGTGCAATTCCTCCAACTGCTGAACGGCGCTCGACTGCCGTCGGTCCGCCGGGCAGGCACTCTGCCGGCCATCGGTGCCCTCGCCGCGGCCGGCGTGCTCACCGCCGGGGAGGCTGCCGCCCTCGCCGATGCCTACGTATTCCTGCGGACGCTGGAACACCGGCTGCAGACCACGCACGAGATCCAGACCCACACGATGCCCGCGGACCGGGAAGGCCTCGAACGGCTGGCGCTCCGGACGGGCCTCCCCCCCGGACCCGACCTCGTCCGGCGGTTCCTCGATCTCCACGCCCGGCACTCGGCGGTGTCAAGGGAGACGCTGCGACGGCACTTCCACGGCCTGTTCCTCTCCGGATCTCCGGACGCCGCGCTGCTCGCCGATTTCGCACTCGAGCCCGACCGCCACGTCGCGGAGGCGACCTCCTGGCTTGCGGCCCGCGGCTTCGCCGACCCCGCGGGAGCGGTCCTCTCGATGCGGAACCTCGCCGCCTCGGGCGGGCCGCGCGCTCGGACGTTCTTCGCGAGTCTCTGCCCGCATCTCCTGCTCCACATCGTGGAGACTCCAGACCCCGACCGGGCCCTCCGCAATCTGGAGACTCTCGTGGGGGCCTACGGCGCCCCGGCCACCTTCTGGCAGTGGCTCTCGGAGAATGGAGACATCCTCGAGGTGTTCGTGGACCTATGCGGATGGTCCCAGTACCTCACCGACCGGCTGCTCCGGGACCCGGCCATGATCGACGCGTTCCTCGATTCCCTCGTCGTGGACCCGCGCAACGGGCGCCAGCCCTGGGACGACCTCCCTCTCGAGGAGATCGAGCGGGCGGATCGACCGGGGGAGATCCTCGCCAGCCTGAAGGACCTGTGCGTGCTCCGGATCGGCATCCGGGACATCCAGGGAAAGGCCAACACGCGCAACACGGCGCAGGATCTCACGCGGCTCGCCGAGCGCATTCTCGCGCTCGCCCTCCCCGCCGCCCGCGCCGGGATCGAGCGCCGCGCCGGGCCCCTCCCCCGGGAGTTCCGCTTCGCCGTCCTGGGCGTCGGGAAACTGGGCGCGGCGGAGATGAACTACGCCTCGGACCTGGACCTCCTCTTCGTCGCCGAGGGCGGGACGGAACAGGGGCCGAGACTCGCGTCCGCGCTGATGCAGCTGATCGGGGGGCCGGGAGAGTTCGGCCGGATCTACGAGGTCGACGCCCGGGTCCGGCCGTGGGGGCGATCCGGTCCTCTCGTGACCTCCCTGGCCTCCCTCCGGCGTTACTACTCCGGGGAGGCCGAGCCGGCGGAACTCCTGATGCTGGCGAAGGCCCGGGCCGTGGCCGGAGACCCGTCCCTTCGCCGCGAGGCGGAAGAGATCATCGCGGGAGTCCTCTTCGGCGCGCCGCCTCCGCCGGACCTGCGGGAAAGGGTCGTCGCGATGCGGAGGCGGATCGAGGAGGGCGCGGAGGGCGAGGACGTGAAGCGGGGTTTCGGCGGGCTCTCGGACATCGAGTTCATCGCCGGGTACCTGCGGCTCGCCCATGGCCACGAGCGCCCGGCGCTGCGCGTGACGGGTACTCTGGAGACGCTCGCCGCGGCCCGCCGGGAAGGCCTGCTCGCGGCGCGACGCCACGAGGCACTGCTGACCGCCCTCCAGTTCCTCACCTCGGTGGAAAGCCGCATCCGCATCGTCTGGGACATGGCTCTCGACCGCATCCCTCGGTCCCCGGAGGAACTCGACCGGCTGGCGCGCCGGCTCGGCTACTCCTCCTCCGGGACCCGATCCGCCGGGGACTCGCTCCTCGAGGAGTACCGCTACCACTCGGCGCGGACGCGGGACATCTTCAAGGAGCTGCTCACGCTCTGACTGCCCGTCTGGGAGGGACGTCCGGAGACCGGCGGTCAGAGGGTCGAGGCGAACGCCGTGAAGGCGTGCAGCGCGGCCATGATCTCCGGTCCGGTGGAGACCCCGAGGAGCTCCACCCGGATCTCCCGGCCGGTGACCCGCGCCTCGGGGTAACCCTTGAACAGATCGCGCAGCTTCGCGTTGGCCTCCGCCGGGAGCCCCTCGACACCGGCGCGCCCCGCGGCCCGGAAGCTCGTCCGGTTCACGTCGAAGTTCTGTCCGGCGGCCCGGGCGAACCGCACGGCATAGATCGTCCGGGCGACCCGGGAGTCTCCGTCCCGGCTCTCGGCAACCGTCACCGCCACCCGATGGCCGTCGAGCCGGCCGGAGATCCTCGGACCGGTGAGGAAACCGAAGGGGCGACGCGAGAGGCCGAGCTTCTTCGCCGCCGCGGGCCAGCCGTCGTAGGCCTTGTCGCGCTTGCGTGTGCCGACGTAGACGGCGACGAGGAACCCCGCGACGACCACGCCCACGAGGACCAGCATGGCGATCGAGTTCATGGTCCGGCCATTCTGCGCCACGTCCCGGGCATGAGCAACAATCCCGCGCGGACTCGACCCCGGCCCCGGCGAATCCGGGGTCTACAGGAGCGCGGTCAGACGGTCGAGGGATGCGAGGCGCACCCGGTAGTTGAAGTGCCATGCCAGGCGGGACAGTGCCGGCGGTGCCGCGCGGACGTCCCCCGCGTAGCCGAGGGCCAGCACGCCGTAGAGCCGTGTCAGCGCCGGGGCTTTCGGATCGCCCGCCGCGGCAGCCAGCGCCCGCGTGGCGGCTTCTTCCCGAAGGTGACCGAGACCGATCGTCGCGGCGGCCTTCACGAAGGGGTCGTTCGAGTCCCGTAGCAGCGCCACGAGACGGTTCGCGGAACCGGACCGCCCCACGAGCGAGAGCGAAAGCGCCGCCGCCCGGTGGAGAGAGGGGTTTCCCTTCGAGTCGAGGACGTCGTCGATGGCCGCCAGGGCCGCCGGTTCACCGGTCATCGCCGCGGCCAGGAGGCAGTAACCGCGGAGATCCGGGTCCTCCCCGCGGTCCACGGCCGCGAGGGCGAGGCGCTTCGCCGACCCGATGTCCCCGGCGAGGCCGAGGCCGATCGCCATCGCCGCCCGGACGCTCGGGTCCTCCCCGGAACGTTCGAAGGCCCGGACCACGAACGGCGTGAGTTCGGGCGATCGGGTGAGCCCGGCCGCGAGACCGGCCCACGCCTTGAGGCGGTGGCTCCGACGTTCGAGGATCTTCCGGATCGCGACGACGGCGTCGGACCCTCCGATCTCCCCGAGACTCGTCAGCGCGAACGCGGCGACCTGGAGGTCCGGATCGCGGTCCTGCGCCTCGAGGAGCGCCCGGACGGCACCGGAGCGGGCCGCCGCGACCTTCGCCTCTTCCCGCCGGCTTCGGGCGGTGAGGTCGGCGATCGCCTCCTCCAGAGCCTTCCCCGCTTCCTCGGTCAGCGCGCCGGACGAAAGCCATTCCCGCCGGGCCACGAGGGCCCGATCGAGCAGTTCCTGGGCTTCGCCGCGGAAGCGGATCGCTCCGAGGCCGAGGGCCGCGGAGCGCCGGACCTCCGCCGAGCGGTCGACCAGCAGGCGCGCGAGGGTCCCGGCATTCCCGAGGCGGTTCGCGCGACCGAGCGAGGCGGCGGCCATCGCCCGGACCCGGTCGTCGTCGCGGTCGTCCAGCGCCACGGCGACGAGCACGCTCCGCGCTTCCTCCTCGCTCGATTCCCCGAGCGCCAGCGCGATCGCTCCCCGGACTTCCGCGGGCTCGCGGTGGTCGAGGAGGACGGACTCCACGAAGGCCACGGCGCCGGGGGCGTCGAGGAGCCCGAGCCCCGCGGCGGCGAAGGCCCGGACCTCCGGGTCCTCGTCTTCGTCGGTCACGCAGCGGAGGAAAACGGGCGCGATCTCCTTCTCGCCGAGATAGGAAAGCCCGAGCATGGCCGCCTTGCGCACTTCCGGGCTCCGGTCCTTCGTTCCGCGGTAGAGGTCGCCGAAGACCCCGAGGTCGCCCACCTTCCCGAACGCGAACATCGTCGCGGCCCGCACACCGTCGGAGCGGTCCATGGAGGCGCGGCGCAATGCCGGGAGGATGAGCGAGGCGCGGAGCGCCCCGAGGGGGTCCGACCGGCGGCCGGCCCCGACGGGAGTGATCGTTCCGCTCTCGTGGCGGCGGAGGAACCGGTCCTTGTTGAACTCCCACCAGTACTCCCAGCGCTCCAGCCCCTTCGCGGCGCCGCCGGCGCGGCGGCCCCGATCCTCGGGGGTGGCTTCGCCGCCGGGCGACAGCGGCGGAGGAGATCCGCCGGGCGCACCGTCGAGACCGCCGGCGGGGCCGCGCGGCGCGGGCGCGGGAGCGGCGCCCCGGCGCCCCGTTTCCGGCGGCGGCGGAGCCGGTTCATCGGCGCCGGGGCCTTCCTTCGCGCCGCTCCCGCCATCGGCGGAGGGCGTGCTTTCGCCCGGGGGCGTCCCGGGATCCTCGGGCACCGGCTCCGCGCCCGGGGGGGGCGCGGGCGGAGCCGGCGGCTTCGCGGGCGGCGGCCCGGGAGGGGGCACGACGGGAGGCGTCGTGGTCCCTCCGGGAGGCGCGGCGGGCGGAGGCGGAGGCTCCGAGGGCGGCGCGGGAGGCAGTGGCGGCTCGCCGGGGGGGGGCTCCTCGGGTGGAGGAAGCGGGTCGGAGGGAGGCGGCTCGGTGGGAGGCGGCGGCTCCGGGGGCGGTTCGCCGGGATCACCGGGAGGCGGCGGGTCCACCGGGCCCGGTGGGTCGGTCGGCTCGCCGGGGGGAGTCGGATCCCCGGGCGGCAGGGGCTCGGGGGGCGGCGTCGGCTCGGGGGGCGAAGCCGGCGGCTCCGGGGGGGGCGGCGCCTCCGGGGGGGGCGCCTCCGGGGGGGGCGGAGTCGTCGGAGTCGTCGGGGGCGGCGGGGGTGGAGGCGGAGTGGCCGGCACCGGAGGAGGGGACTTCGGAGTCACGGGGGGCCGGTCCTGATCTTTCGGACCGGGCGGAGTGGCCGATCCACCGCCTCCCCCGCCGCTGCCCGGCCCTGCGGGGGCGGGTTCATCGCGACTGCCTTCGCCCGGGGAGGAGGCCGGCGGCGGACCGCTGCCAGGAGTCGAGGCCGGAGGCTCCGCGGGCGTCGTGCCGCCGCTTCCGCGTCCCCCGCCGCTGCCGCTGCCCCCCCCGGCCGGCGGGGTGCCGGCGCCGCCGCCCGCGTCACCCGAGCCCCCGGCCGGGGCGCCCGGTTCCGGCGCCGGAGCGCCGCCACCGCCCGCGGGCGGGTTGCCGGCCGGCGGCGCCCCGGGCGCGCCCGGAGCCGGCGCGGGCGTTCCGCCGCCGGAAAGACCGCCGTCACCGGTCCCTCCTCCGGAGCCGCCGCGACCGGGCCCCCGGTACTGACCGGGAAGGCCCTGCCCGAAGGCGAACGCGACGAGGGAGAGGAGAGCGAGGAGGACGAGGAGGGGCAGTGTGATCCGCTTCATACGCGTCGGGGCTCCGCAGGTTGTGAGATCGAGTCTACCCCGGTCCGCCATCCTGTCAACCGGTCCGGCGGACCGGACGGTATAATCGGACCATGCGCACGAGCCTGCTGCTGCCGGGGCTGCTCCTCCTCGCGCCTTTCCTCCCCGAAGCCGATTCGCAGGCGCAGGACCGGCCGGAGGTCGTCCTCGAGCTGACCTCTCCAAGGCCCTCGCTCGCCCTCGGAGACCGCATCGCCCTTGCCGTGAAGCTCGAACGGAAGAAGGGCAAGCCCACGGAATTGAACGTCCTGCGACTCGCTCGCAATTCCATTTCCCTCCGGGTGACCGCGGGCGACACCACGCGCACCGTGACGCGGATCCACGGCACGGTCGTCGCGAAGGGCGAAGGGGAGTTCGTCGTGATGGACACTCCCTCGTCGAAGGCGGAGCTGAAGCGGGGGAAGCCGCTCACGGCGGAGATCCCCTTCGTCGCCCTGCTCCCCGGGGAGAACCGCGTGCGGGCGGTCTACGCCGGGCTCGCGGAGGGCGAACCGCCCCTCGAATCCCCGGAGATCCGGATCGCGGTGTCGGTGCCGGCGGGCAAGTCGGGGATCGGCGCGGTGATCGAGACCTCCGAGGGGCCGCTCACGTTCGAGCTGTGGCCGGAGCGCGCCTTCAACACGGTCTTCAACTTCCTCGTCCTCGCCGGGGAAGGCCGCTACGACAACCTGAACTTCCACCGGATCATCCGGGGGTTCATGATCCAGGGGGGCGACCCCAAGGGGGACGGCACGGGCGGGCCGGGGTGGACCATCCCCGGGGAGTTCGACCCCTCGGTGAAGCACGAGCGCGGCGTGATCTCCATGGCCCGGAGCCGGGCCGTCGATTCCGCGGGGAGCCAGTTCTTCGTCATGCACGCTCAAAAGCCCGACCTCGACGGGAAGTACGCCGCTTTCGGGAAACTCGTCGACGGCACCGAGGCGCTGGAGCTGATCGCCACCGCCGATGTCGCGGTCCGCCCGGGGACGAATCCTCCCGAGAAGTCGAAGCCCCTGGATCCCCCGGTGATCCGCACCATCCGCCCCATCCTCCGTTGAGCGGACCACCGGTTCCCTCCGGTGCTGGGCGGGTTTTACGAGGCTCATACCTGCCGACCGCCCGCCGGCGCGTATCTTCGGGCAGGAGGTGAGCCATGCGTGCCACCGTGCTGCTCGTCGTCTCGCTCTGCTGCGCCGCCCCGGCCCTCGCCGACGGCTTCATCGTTCCCGTCTCCGAGCGCGACCCCTTCCGGGGCGCATGGGCGGTGAAGGAACACTTCGTCCGCATCGACATCGCGGGGCAGGAGGCCCGCACCGAGGTCCGCCAGACCTTCGTGAACCTGACGGACCGGCCCCTCGAGGTCCAGTACCTCTTCCCCGTCCCCGAGGGGGCGATGCTGAAGAGCCTGACGCTCGTCGTGGGCGACCGGTCGTTCACCGGGCGCATCCTGCCCGTCGAGGAGGCCCGCCGGATCTACGAAGAGATCGTCCGGCAGAAACGGGACCCGGCGATCCTCTCCTACGCCGGCCGGGCCCTCGTCCAGGGCGGCGTCTTCCCCCTGCCCGCGCGCGGCGAGCGCGAGGTCATCGTCCGGTACGACGAGCTGCTCCCCCGGGACGCGGGCGCCGTGAAGCTGGTCTACCCGCTCGACACCGAGAGGTTCTCGGCCCGCCGGATCGGCACGGTGGAGGTCCGGGTGGACATCCGGGACTCCCTCCCGGTGCGATCGGTCTACTCCCCGTCCCACCCGCTCCGCGTCGAGTACCCCGAGCGGTGCCGCGCCGTGGCGACCTTCACCGAGAAGGACTCCCTCCCCGATCGCGACCTCGTCCTCTACTACGGCACCGATGAACGGGAAGTCGGCGCCACGGTCCTGACCTTCTTCCCTCCCGGCGCCGACGCGGGCCACTTCCTGCTCCTCCTCTCCCCCGGCGCCCTCGACCCCGGCCGGGAGCCGCTCCCGAAGGACCTGGTCCTCGTGCTCGACCACTCCGGCTCCATGCAGGGCGGGAAGATCGCGCAGGCGAAGGAGGCGCTCCGCAACGTGCTCCAGTCCCTCTCGCCGCGGGACCGCGTGAACCTCGTGGCGTTCGCGAGCACCGCGCGGAGCCTCTTCGCCGCGCCGCGGGAGCTCTCGCCGGAAGTCCGGCGCGAGGCGCTCCAGTTCGTCGAGACCATCGAGGCCACGGGCGGGACCGACATCGGGAGCGCCCTCGACATGGCCCTCGCGGGACTCGCCGCGGAGCCGGGCCGGGAGCGGGCCGTCCTGTTCCTCACCGACGGCCTGCCCACGGTGGGAGTCCAGGACACCGCGGAGATCGTCCGGGCGGTGGCGAAGGGGAACTCCGGACCCGGTGCCCGCCTGTTCGTCTTCGGCGTCGGCTATGACGTGAACGCGGCCTTCCTCGACCGGCTCGTGGAGGAGAACGGCGGCGTCTCCGAGAACGTGCTGCCGGACGAGAACGTGGAGATCGCCGTGTCCGGCCTCTGGCGCAAGATCCGGAACACCGCGCTGTCCGGCCTTTCCGTGCGGATCGACGGGGTCCCCACCCACGATCTGTACCCCCGGCGGCTCCCCGACCTGTTCGAGGGATCCCAGCTCGTCGTGGCGGGCCGCTACGCGAAGGGCGGGGAAGCTACCGTGGTGCTGGACGGCCGGACCTCCGGCGGCCCCCGCACGTTCCGCTTCGCGGCGCGGTTCCCGGATCGGACGGACGAGGACTCCCGGCCCTTCGTGGCCCGCGTCTACGCCACGATGAAGATCGGCTACCTCATCGACCAGATGCGTCTGCTCGGCCGGCGCGAGCCGGAACTCGTGGACGAGATCGTGAAGCTCTCCGAGCGGTACGGCATCCTGACCGAGTACACCGCGTTCCTTGCCGACGACACCAACGACTTCCGCGACCTGCCGGGCAACTCCGCGGCGGCCCGGCGCGACCTGGAGGAGAAGCTCGGACAGGTCACGGGCGGGTCGGGGTCGAACCAGGCCCTCAACACCAAGCGACTGCGCGCCCAGCAGCACGCCGAGGGGCGCAACTTCTGGAACGACGAGGACGGCCGCGTGGTGGAGGTCTCCTCGGTGCGCAGTGTCGGGCGCAAGGTCTTCTACCGGCGCGGGGGGGTCTGGATGGACCGCGAGGCGACCGGCGAACCGGTCGAGACCGTCCGGCAGTGGAGCGAGCGGTACTTCGATCTCGTCCGGGGGCAGACCGCCGCCCAGAACGAGTGGTTCGCGCTCGACGGGCCGGTGCTCCTCGAGATCGGCGGTCGCATCGTGAAGATCCTGCCCCCGGAGTAGAATGCGGCGGTGACGGAGGAACGGCGATGGAGCGGCGCATCCTGGTCGTGGAAGACGAGCCGGCGGTGGCCCGCGGACTCTCGGACGCATTCGGGTTCCGAGGGTTTTCGGTCACGGTGGCGAGGGACGGCGAAGAGGCCCTCGCCGCCGCTTCGGCCGGCGGCTTCGATCTGATCCTCCTCGACCTCATGCTCCCGAAGATCTCGGGCTTCACGGTCCTCGAGCGGTTGCGGGCCGCGGGAAACCGGACTCCCACGATCGTGCTCACCGCGCGCGGCGAAGAGGAGGATCGCGTCCGCGGGCTCGCCACCGGCGCCGACGACTACGTCGTGAAACCGTTCTCGATCCTCGAGCTCGTCGCGCGGGTCGAGGCCCAGATCCGCCGCCGGGAGATGGACCGCGCGCCGCCGCCCGCCCTGCGGTTCGGGGTGGTGGAGGTGGACCTCGAGCGCCACCGCGTGCTCCGGGACGGGGTGGCCGAGGAGCTGCCGGCCCGGGAGGCCTCGCTCCTCCGCTACCTCCTCCGGCACCGCGACCGGGTGGTCTCCCGCGACGAACTCCTCACGGAGGTCTGGGAGTACCCCACGGTGCGCGGCGTGGAGACGAGGACGGTGGACAACTACGTGGTGCGCCTGCGCCAGAAGATCGAACCGGACCCCGAGCGGCCGCGGGTCGTGCTGACGGTGCGGGGCCGCGGGTACCGGTACGGATGGGAGGGCTGATGCGACCCGGGCGCCTCGATGCGCGAAGCGGCCGGAGGCTCGTCATCCTCTTCGCCGCCTCCGTCCTCCTTCCGGCCTCGGCGCTCGCCGTCCTCGCCTGGCGGAGCGTGGAGGGCGAGAAGCGCGCGCTCGCCGCGGAGCGCGAGGGGGCCCTTGTCGCGGCGGGCCGCCGCATCCGCCGCGAACTGGCCGAGGAGGTGGAGCGGCTCCGCCGCGAGGAGGAGGCCCGCCCCTTCTACCAGTACAATCGCCTCTTCTACGACGCGAACGCCGTGGGGAAAGGCTCCAGCTTCATCCCCTCCCCCCTCGCCGGTCCGTCGCCGGACCCGCTCGTCGAGGGCTGGTTCGAGATCGACCCCGAAGGAGGTGTCGGGAGCCCGGGCGGCGAGGCGTCCCGCGACGCCATGCGCAATGCGGGACAGACGCTGCTTCCGAAGATGGAGGAGGATCTCCGGCGGATCCCCGAACCGAAACAGGGCCAGTTCGCCGGCGAGGCCGGGGAGAAGAGGACCCAGAATCTCTCCCGCAAAGCCCTCCGGGCCAACGAGCAGGCGAGGGCCCAGACGGCGGAGATCCTGTCCGGGCAGGTCGAGGACCTTCCGGCGGAGCCCGGCGACGATGAACCGCTGGAGGTCGTCCTCTCGCCCGTCTTCTACGTGCGCGACGCGGAGGGCGGCGTCCTCGGCTGGCGCTACGCCGACGTGCCGGCGGCGCGGGGGCCCTCCTTCCACCGCTTCGTGCAGGGCTTCCGGCTCGATCTCGACCACCTCGGGAGCGTCCTCTTCCCGGAGATCGCGCGCCGGGGCCTCGACGTGGAAGGGGCCCGGGCCGTCCTGCTCCCCGCCGGGGCCGCCGCGCCTGCCGGCCGGGTGGCCTTCGAGGAGGATCCCGCGCCGCTGCCCGGGTTCCGGGTTCTCGTCCTGGACGAGGACCCCGACTACGTCGGCCGGCGGGTGGCGCGGCTCTCCCTCACCCTCCTCGCCGTGGCCGGAGGCCTGCTCCTCGTGATCCTCACAGGTCTCCTGTTCACCGCCCGCACCGTGCGGCAGGAACTCGACTTCGCCCGGCGCAAGAACGACTTCGTCTCGGCGGTGACCCACGAACTCCGGACGCCCCTCACCGGGATCCGCATGTACGCCGAGATGCTCGGCGCGGGATGGGTGAAGGACGAGGCGACGAAGAGCGATTACGTTCGCTTCATGGCCGAGGAGACGGAGCGCCTCACGCGGCTCGTGAACCGGGTGCTCGACTTCGCGCGCGCCGGGCGCGGGCCCGCCGCCCTGAAACCGCTCGACCTCGCCGGCCCGGTCCGCGAGGTCGAGCGGGTCTTCGGCCCGACCCTCGCGGCACGGGGGGCCCGGCTCGCCGTCGAGATCGTCGCCTCGCCGCCGGCCCTCGTCGATCCGGACGCCGTGAAGCAGATCCTGCTCAACCTGCTGGAGAACGCCGCGAAGTACGCGAGGCCGGCGCGCGACCCGACGGTGACCGTGCGGGTCGCTCCGGAGGGTGCCTTCGTCGTCCTGTCCGTGATCGACCACGGCCCCGGGATACCGGAGCCGGAGCGGGATATGGTCTTTCTCGACTTCTACCGCCGGGGCGAGGAACTGACCCGGGAGGCGCCGGGCACGGGACTCGGCCTCGCCCTGGTGCGCCGGCTCGCCGAGGCATCCGGCGGCCGCGCCGAGGTCCGGGAGACGCCCGGCGGCGGCGCCACGTTCCGGGTCGGCTTTGCGGCCGCCGGGATCGGACCCTCCCCTACTTCCGCGGGATGACCTCGATCGTGTCGAGGATCGCGTCCATCTCGTAGGGACAGCGGTCAAGCATGCCGAGGTCGGCGATCACGGTGATCTTGAAGGTGGCCTGCCGGGAGGACTCCTTGAAGAAGATGCAGCGGTACTCCGCCGTGTAGTTGTCCTCCGTCATCCCCTTCACGCTGAAAGTCTCGGCCTTGGTGATCCGCTTGTTGAGCTGCAGCGGGTGGAGCTTCTCCATGTCCTTCACGTTCTTGAAGTAGGACCGGGCCGATTTCTCGGAGCGCCGCGCGAGCCCCCCGATGTTGTCGCCCCCCACCGCCTCGCCGGTCTCCTCGTTGACGTAGTTCGAACGCCACTCGTACCGGTCGATGCTGAAGAAGAGGCCCTGCTTGCTCTTCCGGTCGTACTTCAGCGCCTCGAAGAGGTCGTCGTCGCGCTTGAACTTGTCCTCTTCGGTGACCTTCCACCACTCCGAGTCCGGGAGCTTCAGCTTCACCGTGGCGTAGCGCGCCTTGCACTCCTTCATCAGCGGCTTCTGCTTCGCCTTGCCTTCGGTGACCCGCATGGCCTCCCACAGACATTCGTTGTAGAGGGTCTTCAGCTCCTGGTTCTTCGCGTCCCCCTTGAGCGCCTGCTCATAGCTCACGAGCGCCTGGCCCCAGGCCTCGACCACGCCCTTCGCGAGGGCCTTGTCCTTCGGGGTCCTCGCGAGGAGTTCCTCCCTCGTCTCGGCGAGGAGCTGGCGCGTCTCGCCGATGCAGCGGCACAGGTGGGAGGAGTCCCCGCTTTCCTTGCGCTCCAGGTCGTACTGGGCGGCGGCCTTCGCGGTGTGCTCCTCGGCCTTGGGCGGTTCGCGTTTCGCCAACCGGCTGTAGGCCGCCCCGAGATCGGCGTGGACGCCGGCCGGGTGGCTCTCCAGGGCGGCGAGGGCCTCCAGCATCGCGAGGGCACGGTCCTGGGCGGCGGCGGCCTTGTCCCCCGTGCCGATCTCGATGTACACGTCACCCACCTTCATGAGTCCCCGGGCCACGAGGATCCGGTTCTCGTGGTCTTCCTCCATGAGCTTCTTGTCGACGGAGTCGAAGCAGGCCAGGGCCCGGTCCAGGCAGTCCGCCGGGATGTCCTGGTAGCGCAGGACCTCCTTGAGGCCGGCGAAGTCCGCCCAGGCCCGGCCGGCCTTCAGGCAGGCGCCGACGTTGCCCAGTACATCCTCCTCGTACTGCTCCCACAGGACATAAGCCTGATCGATGCGCTTGGCACCGAGCGCGCTCTCGATCTGGCCGGCGATCGCCATGGGGTCGGCCGACTGCGGCAGCGCCGGAATCGACAGGAACAGGATCGACAGGACGACGGCTACTCCACAACGTCTCATCATTCCACCTCCGCGGTAGCGAGGCCCGCACCAGTGTACCGGACTGCCGGTCGATGTCAACCCCGCTGGCAGCCCGTCGGCGCAAATCCTCAGGCGCGTGGAAGCCGCTCGGCGACGGGCTGCTAGGGCACCGGCGACTTCAGGAAGAAGTAGTAGAGCTGCCCCTCGGCGTACTGGCCGCCGGCGAGGACCTCGGCCTCCGGGCCGACGCCCATGTAGATGTCCGCCCGGCCCGGCGCGCGGATCGCACCGCCCGTGTCCTGGTCCAGCATGAACCGGAGGAAGTCGGTCCGGCCGCGGGTCAGGCTCACGGCCTTCGTATCCACCAGCACCACGCCGGCGCGGGGGTAGATCGCCTTGTCCGTGGCCAGCGAGGCCCTCGGCGTCACGCGCACGCCGAGGGAGCCCGAGGGCCACTTGTCCCCCCCGTACTCCATGAAGAAGACGTAGCTCTCGTTGCGGTTCATCATCTCCTTCACTTCACGGGGGTGCTTCTTCCACGCCTCGATCACCGCGGGGAGGCTCAGGCGGTCCTTGTCCACGAGGCCCGCCTCAACGAGGGACTTGCCGAGGCCGACGTAGGGGCGGTCGGTCTTGCCGGCGTAACCGATGTGGATCGTCCGGCCGTCGGTGAGGGTCAGGCGCGCGGAGCCGTTGACGTGGGCGATGTAGGCCGACATCTCGTCCGCGAGCCACACGAGCTCCGTGCCCCGGAGCAACCCGCCCTCCTCGATCTCGCGCCGCGTGGGGTAGGGCGCGGTCGACCCGTCCGGCAGGCGGCGTCCCCGCGGCTCTCCGGTGACGGGGTCGGTCAGGAGATCCGGCGGCCGGCGATAGAGGGGAACCCGGTACTCCCCGGTCATCGTGGGACTGGCGGTGAACTCCGGCGAGTAGTAGCCCGTGTAGAGCACCGTGCCCTTCATGTCGCATCCGACGGAGATGTAGACGTCGAACCGCCGCACCACCTCCGTTTCGAATTCCTTCGGGGGGAGTCCCTGTGCAACGAGGTCCCGGAAGGCCGTGAGGCTCTGCTTCGCGTGCTCGTGGGTGCAGATGTCCTCGAAGGGGAAATAGCGCTGGCTCGACGGCGCCTGGAACCACCGGAGGCTCTGGGCGATCGCCTCGGAGAGTCCGGCTTCCCGGGCGGCGTAGGCACCGGCGATGTCCGGGAGGGGGTCGCCGGGGCCGAGCTTGCGGAGGGCGGACATGCCGGGCGGAAGCTGCCGGCTGTAGTCCTTTCCCTCGGGCTCCGGATAGAGGTTGACCCTGCGGGTGGCGCAGGCGGTCAGGACGAGGACGAGAGCGATGGTCGCGGGTTTCATGGCGAGAGAATCCTCCCTCACTTCCTATAAAGGCGGGAGGAAGAGCGGATGCCGGGAATTTCAGAGCAGCCGGAACTTCTCGACCTCCGCCAGCCGGATCTCGACCCCGTCGGGCCCGGGGAGAGGCAGGTTGAGCCGGTCCACCCGTCCGCCGTCGACGAACGTGCCGTTCCGGGAGAGGTCCTCGATCTCCACCGTCTCCCGCGAGATCCACGTGATCTTCACGTGCTGGCGCGACACGCGGAGGAAGGATCGCGCAGCGAGAATCGCCCGCTGCTCCTCCTCCGAGGCCTTCCTGAAGCGCTTCGACTTCCGGGTGGAGACGTCGCAGGAGCGGCTTCGCCCCACCACGATGGACTGGCCGAGCCGGTCCCCCCGGCCGCCCTTCCCGTCGCTGTTCATTTCGTTCATCGGAAGCTCCGCGCATACCACTCGCGATCCACGATGCCCTCGATCCTCAGTTCGTCGAGATCGAGGGGGTCCAGGTGCGAAGCACGATCTCGTCGCTCTTCTCGACGTACTGCTGGATCTTCTCCGTCCGGAGGGCGCGGCCGTCCACGAAGAGCGTGGCGTCCTTCGCGCCCTTCACGAAACGGACGCGGTACCAGCGGTTCGCCTCGAACCGGAAGTACCGCTCGCGGGCCGCCTCACCGGCCAGGAGATCGGGGCGGCGGGCCAGATAGGTGGAACGGAACTCGTCCGGGACCGCAAGGTCCGGACGGCTCGCGTCGGCGGCCTGCCAGACGTGAACGCCGCGCCCGTTCTCCTGCCGGCTCTCGTCGGACAGGATCGCCACGTTGACGCCGCAGACGGAGATGACGAGCGCCACCGGGTTCGGGAAACGCACCCGGAACTCCACGGCGATCTCGTCGGACCAGACGAAGGGCGATCCGAGGCGGAGCGGATGGCGGTCGAGCCAGTCGTCGGGGATCTTCTCCGGAGGGAGGAACCGGAGGACATGCTCCTTCTGGGTGGCCGGTTCCGGCCCCTGCTCCGGCGGCTCGGGCCCGATGAACAGGGTGTTCACCTCGGAGATGGCCACCCGGCCGGGAGAAAGGGTGAACCGCGCGATCTCCGCCGGGTCCTCCCAGTCGAAGTAGAGGACGGCCCGGTAGCCGCTGTTCACGGAGACTCCGGCCAGATGGTCGCTCCTCGCGCCGAAGTAGTCCCGGAGCCGGCCCGCCGGCAGCTTGGCGCGCACCTCGTCCCGGTCGCGCCGGATGCTCTCCTCCCTCTGCTTCACGAAGTCGGTGCGGGAGAGCCTCGGGTCGGTGAGCAGGAGATTCAGCAGGTCGAAGGCCTCCTGCCAGCGGCGGGCCTCCATGTGCTTCAGGGCCTGGTCGTACTTCACCCGGGCGGAATCCTCTTCGATCCGGAGCCGGTCATCCGCCGTGGTCCGCTGCTCGCGGAGCAGCGCCGCCGCGTCCTCGGCGAGGGGAGCCAGCGACGGGTTTCCCTTCCCGGCGAGGATCTCGTTCTCGATGTCCGGGAGGGCGTTGCGCAGGGCCCGGTCATCCTGCTGTGCCCGCAGTTCCCCGAGTCGGAACAGCGCGAAGAGCATCCGGACGCCGGGCTCGGTGAGGGGCAGTCCGCACTCCCGGCGCAGGTCGTCCACGGAGACGCGCTCCACGGACAGGACCTCCGGGCGTCCGCCGGACTCCCGGCGGAAGGTGATGTCCCGCCCGGAGACCGTCACTTCGTACATCGGCCAGTAGCGCACCCGGCCGAACAGCAGCCCCTCGGAGAGCACGGCCCGGCCGTCGATGCTCCGGAGGAACGCCTCCTCCACGGCCTGGGCCATGGCGAGGACGGTGTCGGCGGCACGGACCTGGGGGAGGAAGTCGTTGGGCACGAACAGGCCCATCAGGTTGCGGAGCCTGGCCAGTTCGGCCTCCGCCGCGGACCACCGCCGGGCGCCGACCTGGTCGAGGAACATCGGCAGGAACGTCTGCCAGGACTCACCAAGGGTTTTCCGGGCCCCCTCGAGGAGAACCGTGATCTTCTCCTGTTCGGACCGCAGGTCGGGCGCGACCCCGGGCAGGGATCGCGCCGAGAGGTCCGCGAGCAGGGCGATCGCCTCCTGGTACCGGGCTCCGTCCACCAGCGCCCGGGAGTCCACCAGGGCCTTCGCCGCCTCGCCGGCGTTCAGCTTCAGCGCCTCCGCGGCGAGCAGATCCCAGGTGCTCCGCAACCGGTCCGCCCAGACGACCGGAAGCTCGGACAGGGTCGCCGATACGCCGCGGTCCTCGAGCCACGACTTCCGCGCGGCTTCCAGCACCTCCGCGAATCGCCGGTAGTCCCGTGGCGAAGGATGATCGAGGAGGCCGCGGGGACCGGACAGGTGGCGCTCCGTTCCCTCGATCGCGCGATCCAGGTCGCCGAGCACGGTCGAGGCGCGAGCCAGGGCCGGGCGGTCCTCCTCGGGGAGGTAGGCCCGGAGCTCGAAGTCCGCGATCCGCCTGCGCAGGGCGTCGCGCGCCTCGCCCGGGGGCAGCGCCTCGTACGCCACGAGCGATTCGCCGATCGCCCGGGCCACCTCCTGATCGCGGCGATCGAGGAGCATCCTGACGGAAGCCTCGGCCTCCCCGCGCGCGAGGTCTCCGTCCCCTTCCGGCAGGCCCGCCCCGAACTCCCGCAGAGCACGGAGGGCGGCCGCCCACTCCTCCTTCTCCGCGAGATCCCGAGCCTCGATCTCCTGCTCGCGCGCGGCTTCGAGGTGGACGCTCTGCCGGCGGAGGTGGCGCAGGTGCCGTTTCGCCTCGCCCCCCGCCTCGGTGTCCTCGTACTCCTCGACGAGCTTCTCGTGGCGCCGGATCAGCGCCGCGATGTTCGAGGCGGTCACCGTCTCGCGGCCGAGGGCGGCCCACTCCTCGCGGGCCGAAGCTTCCACCTGGCCGCGGCGCGCCTGCTCCAGCTGCCAGTTGAGGACGAGGGACGCCGCCCCGCCGAGGAGCAGGACGGCGACCGTGGCGGTGATCGCGCGACGCAGGCGCCGGCGGAGGTGGAACGCCTCGAAGTCCCCCTGCCACCCCGCCGGCACGATGGACTTCCCCTTCTCGATCCGCTCCAGGTCGGCGAGCAGCTCCCGGGGCCCCTGGTACCGGTGGCGGGACCGGCGCGCCATCATCTTCTCGATGAGGAAGCAGGTGTTCGGCGAGAGGTTGCGCCGCAGCGTCCGCGGCGGGGCGTAGGGCTCGTAGAGAACCTGCTGGATCAGGTGCGCGAGGGTCTCGCCTTCGTAGGGCGGGCGGCCCGTGACCATGTGGTACAGGGTGGCGCCGAGCGAGTAGATGTCGGTCCGGATGTCCACACCCGAGGGACCGCGGGCCTGTTCGGGGGAGATGTACTGCGGCGTCCCCACCGTGACCCCGCTCTGGGTGAGCTGCTGGTCCTCGATCGGCCCCTTCGCCAGTCCGTAGTCGGCGAGCCTCGTCGAGCCGTCGCGGCCGATCAGGATGTTCCCCGGCTTGACGTCCCGGTGCACGATGCCCTCGCCGTGGGCATGATCGAGGGCGAGCGCCACCTCCCTCACGATCCGGAGGGCGTCCTTCTCCTTGAAGGGTCCCTTCTTTTCCACCGCCTCCTTGACGCTCTCCCCCTCCACGTACTCCATCGCGAAGTAGTAGAAGCCGTTGCTCAGTCCGAAGTCGAGCCCGCGGACGATGTTCGGGTGCTCGAGCCTCCCGACGAGCTGCGCCTCACGCTTGAGCCGCGCCACCTGCTGGTCGTCCCGGGTCAGGGACGGTTTCAGGACCTTGAGCGCGACGAAGCGGTCCATGGAGACCTGCACCGCCTTGTAGACCGAACCCATCCCGCCGCGGCCGAGGCGCTCCACGAGTCGATACCCCTCGATCCACTGTCGTCCCGTCGCGCCCACCCGGGCCCGGATCAGCGCCGCGTCCCCCTCGGAGATCATCCCCCTCTTGACGAGCAGGTCGGCGAGGTGCTCGTCGAGCCCCATCTCCGCGAGCCGGGCCTTCAGGGCGTGGACCTCGTCGACATGCTCGGGAGTGACGAGTTCCCGCTTGAGGGCCAGTTCGACGAAGAGGAGTTCCTCGTTCTCCGCCACGGTCACCGGCCTCCTTCCGGCCGCGGCAGGGGGGTCGCCACCACTCTCGGCTCGGGGATGTCCCTCGGCAGGAAGTACGGGTAGCGGGCCAGGTAATCCTGCAGGTCCCGGAGGTCCGCCCCCTCGTCGCTCACCCGGAACCGCTCGTCCCGGAGCGGGCCGGCCTTGATCTGGGTGAGACTCGACAGGTCGAGCACCCGCTCCACGGCGCCGTTCACGAGGTCGAGCACACGCTCCTCGACATCCTTCGGCAGGTCCTCCGCGGTGTCCTCGTTCCCCAGCCAGACGAAGTCCCCGGGCGCCTCGCCCTTCAGGAGGATCTCCCGGGCCCGCTCCATGTCGAACCGGACGTTCGCGTCGAGGGTCCCTCCCTTGCCCTGGAGCATCGAGGTGAGACGGCCGATCGCCTTCTCCTTCAGTTCGGGGACCGTGAGTCTCGAGAGGGCGACCGCGGCCGCCACGCGCACCTGATCGCTCTTGTCGGTGAGGCGGTCGGCGATCCGGGTCATCACCTCCTCGCTCTCGAAGTTCGAGAGCGCGAGCGTGAAGACGGCCTTCAGTCGCGGATCCTCCGGACTCGCCCGGAGGAGGGCCTGGACGACCGCCGGGTCCCGGCGGTCCTTCAGGATCATGGCCGCCATCTCGATCTCGACCTTCGCGGCATTGGGATTCGCGACGACGCCGAGCAGGAGCTTCGTCACGTCCTCGTCCGGGAAGCGGCCCAGCGCGAGGAGGGCGATGCGGCGGACCTCGTGGTCCTCGCGGCCGTTCTGGGCGGCCCTCATGTAAAGGTCCTTCAGGTCCCGGTGGCCGAGCAGGGCGAGGGCGAGCATGCCGGCGCGGCGGAGGGCGGTCTCGGAGGAGCCGAGGGCGTACTCGATCTCCCGGCAGGGCCGCATCCGCCCGTCCGGGCCGAGCACGAGGGCCTGGTCGCGGAGGAAGCCGAGGCAGAACGCGGCGGTCTCCCGGACCAGGGAGTCTTCCCGGGGATTGACGAGGAGCGCGATCGCCTCGAATGCCCGCGGGTCGCCGACCTTCGTGAGGGCGAGCACGGCGGCCCGGCGGCGGTGGCTCCGCTTGGGATCCGAAAGCAGCGCGGTCAGGCGGTCCGCCGCCACGGGATCCTGGTACTTCCCCGCCATCAGCGCGGCGAAGGACGTGGCGAACAGGTACGGGTCGTTCTCCGCCGTCCGCAACAGATCGGGCAACGCCCGCCGGTCGAGGAGCGTGCCGAGCACGAGAACGGCGTTACGGCGCTGGGAGGAGTCCCCCGTCCGGAGGATCGCCCGAAGCGGTTCCACCGCCCAGTGGCCGACATCCGTGAGCAGGGTCCTCCCCCGCTCATGGTCCGAGGCCGAGGCCCGCTCGATGAGCGCGATTCCCTCGGCGATCCGCTTCGCCGTCTCGCGGTCGGGCTCGCGGAAGAACACCGGCCCCGGGTCCGCGGCGGGGGCGGCGGACAGCGGGTCGGTCGCGACGAGGGCCGCGCCGATGAGGATCAGTAGTTGGCCCGGACGTAGTCGCGCCACTGTTTGTCCAATTGCTCCGGGGAGATCCCGAAAGCCCCTTCCGTCGCCTCGACGATCGACTTCTGTGCCTTCAGTTCCTGGACGAGCCGGACGAACTTGTCACGGTTCTGCGCGATGAGCCACTCGCACAGGGACCAGCACTTCGCGAGGTCCCGGAAGTCCAGTTCGTTGAGCCCTTTCTTCGACAACTCGATGAGCGAAGGGTCGGTGAGTCCCGTCACCATGGACTTCACGACCTCCTTCCACCGGGAGAGCCCCGCCCACTTCTGGGCCGGGTCGCCGCCCTGCACGCCGTACCCCTGGTCCGTGATGCAGTAGGTGTCGCACTGGCCGAGAAGCGCGATCTCCTGCCAGGTCCCGAGCCCCTCGATGAGCCACCACGGCCACCAGTTCCCCGTGTAGAAGACCCGCTGGAGCAGCACGTGGCTCAGCTTGTGGACGATGGAGGCCCGCACCTGCTGGAAGGTGTTCGGGAACTGGTAGCCGGCCACGTAGCAGCCGGGATAGACGAAGTAGAAGCCCTTCTGCTGCTTCATCAGGTTCGCGCGCGAGGCGGGCATGTCCTGGGGATACCGCTCCATCATCCAGTCCACGAACCTCACGTAGTCGAGGGCCTTCTTCGTGTAGAGGACGAGGCAGCGGGGATTCCCCTCGTCTTCCTCGCGCCCTTCCACCAGGTTGTCCCGTGGATCCACGGCGAAGACGCTTCCGAACTGCCGGTAGGTCGCCTCCGCGGCGTCCGCGAGGATCTTCAGTTCGGCGTCGTCGTAGGTCCCCACGACCGCGAAGTGCGGCGTCAGGGACACCTTCACCTCGATCCTGAGGACATCGGTGAACCGGTCGGTCAACTCTCGGGCGTCCAGTTCGTCCTTCCGGATCCAGCCCCCCTTGTAGGGGACGAAGCCGTCGGCGCGCTTCACTTCGTCGGCGGTCATCCACCGGCCGTCCCGGAACACCAGGCCCTTCTCCAGGTTGGCCTTCTCCTCCGGGGTGACCCAGCGGCCCTCGTGCTCGACGAGGCCCTTCTCGCGCATCCCGGCGGCCTCGGCTTCCGCGACGCGGCGGTCGCGCTCGGCGGGCGTCATCCAGCGACCATCGTGTTCTACGTTGCCCACGGCCTGGTTGGCCCCGGGATGCTGGTCGTCGATCGCGAGGACCTTCCGGTAGAGATCCGCCTCCTGCTTCCGCAGGCCGTGCTTCCGGCAGTAGAGCGCGAGTTCGAAGTGGCCCTCGGCGTCATCCGGGTCGAGGGCCTTCAGCTTCTCCTCGACTTCCTGGGTCGGGGTGGCCTTCTTCTCGATGCGGTCGACCTTCGACTTGTCGACGGCGATCTCCCCGGCCGCGGTCCGCACCTTGAGCTGGGTCCCGGTGTCCGCGACGACGACCCCCTCGAGCTTCCCCCCGCCCTTGAGCCAGATGATGTCCGCCCTCGCCGCGGCGGCGGTCAGGACGACCGCAAAAACCGCGGCCAGGATCAGGACGGCGAGGCTCCCTGCCTTCTGCTCCGGCATACCCGGCACCCCCGACTGGTCTGTACACCGGGGATTATACCCCGCGGACCGCAGAGTCGGGCGCTCCACTGCACCCGGCCCGGCGGGCTGTCGGCCTCGGTGCGCGAAGGTGTCGCGACCCGACGACACAGAACCGGGCCGTCCTCCGGACCGCGTGGTACTATGCTTTTGCGACGCACTCTCTTTACAGGAGGGCTGAACATGGTTGGCGGCAACGGCGATGGCTTCCCGGGTTCGAGGTGGATCCCCGCGCATTCCGACCGGTTCACCGCCGGCACCTCCCGCACCATCGAGGAGATCGTCCTCCACATCACCGAGGGCGGCACGGACAAGGCCGAGATCACCGCGCAGAACGCGTTCGGCGGGCCGAAGTACCTGCAGGGCGGCCACTGGAAGAACCAGGCGGCGCACTACGTCGTGGGGCGGGACGGAACCGTGGTCCAGTGCGTGCGCCACAAGGACATCGCCCACCACGCCGGTCCCGCGAACGGCTGGACGATCGGCATCGAGCACAACACGCGCACGGGCAAGGACTCGAAACTGACGGCCGCGCAATACCTGAAGTCGGCGGAGCTCGTGGTCTGGCTCTGCCGGAAGTTCGGCCTCCCGCCCACGAGGAACAACATCAGCGGCCATTCGGAGGCCGATCCGGGCAGCTCCCACTCGAGCTGCCCCGGACGGGTGCTGAAGTGGCCGACGTACATGGCCGCCATCGACCATGTCCTCGCGGTCGCGCAGGGGCGCGCGCCGATGCGCCTGTGGGATGACGAGTCGGTCTGACCGCGACCCGCTCAATCCGGAGCGTCGATGCCGTATTTCTCCAGCTTGCGCTGGAGCGTGAAGCGGGATATGCCGAGCAGCTCCGCGGCGCGGGTCTTGTTGCCGCCGCTCGCCGCGAGGGCCCGGCGGATCTCGCGGATCTCGAGGTCCCGGACCTGGTCGTCGAGGGGGGCGAAGCCGCCCGGCCCGGGTTCGCCCTGCGACCGGGGCTCGGCGAAGCGGACCGACTCGGACACGCAGTCGATGTCCACGACCGTGTCCGACAGGGCGATCATCCGGCGGACCTCGTTCTCCAGTTCGCGGACGTTCCCCGGCCAGTCGTACGCGCGGAGGATCTCCATCACCCCGGGATCGACGCGCTCGGGGACCCGCTGGCCGGTCTTCTTCGTCTCCTCGAAGAAGTGCGCGAAGAGGAGAGGGATGTCGTCCCGCCGCTCCCGGAGGGGTGGGATCTCGATGGTGAGGACACAGAGCCGGTAGAAGAGGTCCTCGCGGAAGGCCCCCTGCTCCACGAGCTTCCGGAGGTTGCGGTTGCTCGCGGAGATGATCCGCACGTCCACGGGGATCGTCTCCTTGCCCCCCACCGGCCGGATCTCCTTCTCCTGGAGCACCCGGAGGAGCTTCTTCTGCATCTCCGGACTCATGTCCCCGACCTCGTCGAGGAAGAGGGTCCCGCCCGAGGCTTCCTCGAAGAGCCCCTTCCGGTCCCGATGCGCGCCCGTGAACGCCCCGCGCATGTACCCGAACAGCTCCGACTCGAGCAGCGTCTCGGGCAGCGCGGCGCAGTTCTCGGACACGAACTTGCGCTTCCGGCGGGAGCCCATGTAGTGGATCGCCCGGGCCACGAGCTCCTTCCCGGTGCCCGACTCGCCCTCGACCAGCACCGGCATCTCCGTGGGGATGATCCGGTCGAGCCGCTTGAAGACCGTCTGCATGGCCGGCGACCGGCCGATGATGCTCGCGTAATCGAAACGGTGCTCCAGTTCCGACTGCTTCACCGCAAGCTCACTCCGGATCTCGGTGATCTCGACCTGCTGCTTCTCGACCCGGTCCTTCAGAGCGAGGTTCAGCTTCTCCACTCGCTGATTTGCCTCGAGGAGCTCCCGCTCCCGGTCCTTCAGCTCGGCGAAGACCCGGGCGTGCTCGATGGCGAGGGCCGCCTGGGACGCCAGGGCCTCCAGCATCCGCAGGTGCACGCGGGAGAAGACCCCCTTCTGCAGCCGGTTGTCGATGTACAGCACGCCGATGGGCCGCCCGCGGGAGGAGAACGGCAGGCAGAGCACGCTCCGCAGGCCGATCACGCTGATGGACTGGATCTCCTTGAACCGACCGTCCTCCATGGCGTTGACCGCGAGCACCGGCTCCCCGCTCAAGAGCACCTTCTCGGCGATCGTGCGGCTGATCGTGAACTCCGGTCCGGTCACCTCCTCCTTCGCGAAGTTCCGCGCCACCTCGAACTTCATGTCGCCGTCACCGGAGAGGATCAGGAACCCGCGCTCGGCCTCGGTCAGTTCGATCGCGTGGTCCACGATCATCCCGAGCAGCTTCTGGAGTTCCAGCGTGGAGTTGATCGCCATCGTCACCCGCTGCAGTCGCAGCAGGTTCTCCCGCTCACGCAGCAGGTCCTCGCGGTCGGGTTCGTCCATCCGCGGGAGCTTCTGGGTGATCGACCCGGTGTCGAACGCCTCGAAGGCGATGCGGACGTCCCCGATCTCCACCACGTCGCCCTGGCGCAGGGTCCGGCGCTCGACGAAGGAACCGTTCACCCGGGTCCCGTTCTGGCTCCCCTCGTCCCGGATCTCGTACTCGTCCCCGAGCCGCGCGATCGTGGCGTGGCGGCGCGAGGCCCGGATGTCGGAGAGGGGGATGTGGGAGTCCGGGGAGCGGCCGATCGTGGTCGCGTCGCGCGTCAGGTTGTAAGTCTTTTTCTGACCCTGCTCTAGAACGATGACTTTCGCCACGGGTCCGGGCCTCCACCCGAATCATAGCCCGGCCGCGCCGGCCCGACAAGGTCCCCGCCGCGGGCGGGTCCGGACTGAGAGCGTGAGCTGAGAGCGTGGGGTTTTCGGCGGCCGGATGCCGGGTTTCCGAAATAGCATGGGGGCATGGAGAGGAACGCCGGTTTTGCCGCGGGACGCGCTGCCGAGATCGCCGGGCTTTCGCGCGAGGAACTCGCGCGCCTCGAGACCGAGGGCATCCTCGTCCCGTCCCGGGACGCGAAGGGGAACCGCTCCTACTCCCGGGACGACGTCCGCCGGGCGTGCGAGCTCGCGGGCCGCGCGGTCCGCCGCTCGGTGGCCGTCGTGAACCAGAAGGGCGGCGTGGGCAAGACGACCACCGCGTTCAACCTCGCGGCGGCCTTCATCCTGGAGGGCCGCCGGGTCCTCGCCGTCGACCTCGACTCCCAGGCGAGTCTGACCCGCTCCTTCGGCCTCATCAGCGAGAACTTCGAGAAGACCTCCCACGACCTCCTCCTCTCCGACCAGGTC
Organism: Planctomycetota bacterium; assembly: GCA_025459285.1. GTDB lineage: Bacteria > Planctomycetota > JAJSAM01 > JAJSAM01 > JAJSAM01 > Prado167. Next base: position 36,645 of record JALOQY010000041.1, read on the forward strand.
GCGGCGGAGGATGTCATCGTCGAGACCCTCTACGACGGCCTCGACATCGTCCCGGCGGACATCCGCCTCGCCAGCGCCGACGTGCTTCTGCGCGAGGTGATCATGCGCGAGCGGATCCTCGCGACGAAACTGGAGCCATTGGCTCCTCTTTATGACCTGATGCTCTTCGACTGCCCGCCGAACCTCTCGACGATCACGATCAACGCCCTCGTGGCCGCGGACACCGCGGTCGTCCCCCTGGAGACGCAGTTCTACTCCATCAAGGCGGTGGAGGACCTCGCGCGGACCTTCAACCTCCTCGCCACGCGGATGGGCCACGCCCTCGACGTGCTGATGCTCCCGACGAAGATCGACCTCCGGGTGAAGATGTCGAGGGAGGTGCTCGCCACCATGGAGCGGAACTTCGCGGGGCGGTTCCTCACCCCGATCCGGACCGACGCGAACCTGATGAAGGCCCCGATGCTCCATGAACCGGCGGTGGTGGCCTTCCCCGCCTCCCGCGGCTCGCGGGACTACCGCCGCGCGGCCCGCGAGATCCTCGAGCGCCCGCGGCCCCCCGGCCAGGCCGCCCTCGCCTCCCCCCCGCTCGTCTGATCCGCTGCTCCCGAGCAACTCCGGGCGTCAATCCGGATCGACGAGACGTCGAGAGCGCGGGACAACCGGACGGACGGACGGACCGCCGGAATCGCCGCCCGGCCTTTTGGGATAACGAGTTACGGCCGCCCCTGCTCCAGCGGCACGGACCTTGCTCTTCGAGGGGCCTCCTCCTACGTCGCACTCGGCCGCTGCCGCCGGCGACGTGCCGGTGACCGGACGGGCGCGTAGGAGCCCCAAGAGCGGCCCCGCTTCGGCGGGGTCGCTCCCTTTCGGGGGCGAAGCGCGGGCCGCTCGGTTACTGAGCTTCGAAGACTTCGGGTGGCGAGAGGATCCTCTCTGCCCATCGCCCTCCCGCCGCGCCGCAGGCGCGCGCCGCCCATCAGGCGGCGAGGCGAGGGAGGCCAACGTGTCACGGCCGATGCGGGGGAGGGACCGCCTTCCCCGCCAGCAAAGTCAGCGCGGGCCGAACGAACCTCGACGTGGATTGCGGGCCTGCGCCCGCGCTGGAAAAATAGGGTCGTACCCCAGATGTCCAGGGGACGAGCGGGCGGCTACTTCGCGAAGG
>JALOQY010000042.1 GCA_025459285.1 Planctomycetota bacterium
AGGGCCGCGACGGCGTCATCGCGGGCTTCCTGCTTCATGTGAAGGCGTGCGAGATGCCGCAGCAGGCCATCGTCCTCGGGGCAGATCGCGAGGGCCCGGCGCAGGGTGGCCTCGGAGGCCTCAAAACGGCCGAGGCCCTCCTCCTGCCGGGCCTTCGCGGCGAGGGTTCGGGTGTCCTGGGGATCGAGCGCGAGCACCTCGTCGAAGAGGAGGAGCGCCTCGTCGTTTCCCTCCCTGGCCTCGAGGACCTGGATGAGCCTCCTGCGGGCGTCGCGCCAGGCGAAGTCGCGCGAGAGGGCCGCGCGCAGGGCCGCGATGCCCTCGGCGACACGATGCCGCGACAGGAGGAGGTCCGCCCGGCGGACGAGGAGGGGGACGCGGTCAGCCAGCGTCTCCTCGGCGAGGAGCATCGCGAGGCGCGCGTCGGCCTCCGGCCCGAACCGCCTCTGCTCGAGCATCCGGACCTGGTGCAGGCGGGCCCGCAGGAAGAGCGGGCTCTCCGCGAGCGCCCGCTCGTTGCAGGCCTCGGCCTTTTCGGGAATCGGGAGGGTATCCGAGTAGTAGACGGCGAGGAGATGCCAGGCGAGGGCGTTGCCGGGGTCGAGTTCGATCGCCTTCTCGATGGCCCGTCGCCGGTCGTTCTCCTCGCGTTCCACGTCCGCCGCCTCGGGCCGCTCGGCGGCAAAGGCGATGGCGAGCCGGACGTGGGGACTTGCGGGGTCGGCTTCGGCGGCCCGCTCGAGGATCTTCATCGCGAACCGCTCGTGACGATCGACGATCTGGCGGCGGTGGTGGAGCCATCCGAGATGGAACAGGTCCCGGGGTCCGGCACGACCCGCGCGGTCGAGGGCGGTGAGGAAGTCGATCGCGGTCGTCGGGGGAGCGGCCTCCGGCGGGGCGGTCGCCGGGGCGGCGGCCAGCTCGGCCTCCGCGGCCGCGATCGCCTCGGGGTCGTTGCGGACCTCGAGGTCCCGCATCGGGGATCCGTCGGGGTGGGTGAAACGGAGCCGGAAGCTCCACGGGCCGGTTTCGTCACCCACCTTCACGACGACCCGGTTCGCGCCGGCCCGCAGGCGCACGAGCGCCCGGTCCTGGTCGAGCCGGCAGGGCCGGGAACCGTTGCGGGCGATCGCCTCGTGGCCGTTCACGAAGACCTTGACCGCCTCGTCGGAACCGACCCGGACGACGGCGGGCCGCGCCCCGGGACAGTGGAGGAATGTCACGGCATAGGCGAGGCACTGGTCGTTGGGGCGCAGATGCGCGTCGAGGTCCACGGTGCCGAAGATCGGGTTCACGGCGACGTGGCGCCAGCCGATCTCGCGGTCCTTCCCGCGCGTCCGGAAGGCCAGATCGATCGGGGAGGTCTCCGGTGGTTCGGCCCGGGCGAAGCCGCCCCCGCGCTCGTTCGGGAAGCTGCCGAGGACCCAGAAGTCGGTCAGGAAGCCGAGACCGAGATTCATGGCACGGGCCTCATCGAGCCGCGCGAGGGAGACCAGCGCGCCGCTGCGGTGCCATTGGAGGAGCGTGGCCAGTTCCGGACCGGTCCGGGCGGCGTCGAAGGCGGCGAGGAAGCTCTCCGTCGCGGCGAAGTCGGAGGTGTCCTCCATGTGGTCGGCGAGCTTCTGGAGGCAGAATTCCGCGCGGGCGCGGGCCCGCCCGCACTCCTCGGGGTCGGTCTCGACGACGGCCCTCTCGACCGCCTCGGCGAAGGCCCGCCGGAAGAGGTCCAGGGCCTCGGAGTCGCGGCCGCGGCTCTCGGCGAGGAGCGCCGCGTCTTCGAGGGCCTCGCCGGGAAGATCGGCCCCTTGCGTGAAGCCCGCCGCGCCGAGAAGGGAAAGCAGGACGAAGGACCTCGCCGCTCGCTTCATTCCAGAACCTCCCCGCCATCACCGGCGGCAGGACACGATGGTACCGCCAAGGCGAACTCCCGCGCCCGAAGCCCGGACCGCTGGCGCGCCCGCCCGCGATCCAGGCTGGCCGCCCGCCGGCATGAGCCGCCGCATTGGTGGGTCAATCGAAATCGAAATCGAAATCGAAATCGGGATCGGAGTCGAAATCGGAGTCGAGCGGAAAGGCCGATTCCGATAGCGATCCCGATCCCGATCCCGATGGCGATTTCGATTTCGATTTGGATGAGGGGGGAAGGCCCAACCAGCGGAGGCACTGGACGCTCGGGCTTCGACAGGTCGGTCAGGGCCGTGAGGTCCAACCGCTCCCCGCTAGCCTGCCCGGGGAGTGACGGGCGGTCTCAGAGGTCGAAGCCGATGTCGAAATCCACGAGATTCTCGGCGCCCCCGGAACGGACGACGACATCGTCCTCATGGCGGACGCCGCCGAGCCCCGGGTAGTAGAGGCCCGGCTCGATGGTGATCACGGAATTCTCCGGGAGGGGATCGGCCACCGCCCCCACGCGGGGCGGTTCGTGGACCGAGAGGCCGAGTCCGTGGCCCGTGCCGTGGAAGAAGCCCTGCATGCCGCCCTTCCCGTCCGGGCCGGTCTCCATGCCGCGCTCCCTGAAGACGTCGAGGACCGCCTGGTGCACTTCCTTCGCCTCGATCCCGGCCCGCACCTTCGCGATCGCCGCGGCGTGGGCGGCACGTACCGCGTCGTACAGCGCGCGGACCTTCAGGGCCGGCCGGCCGCGGAACACCGTGCGGGTGATGTCGGCGTGGTAGCCCGTCTTCGCGTCCCGGGGGAAGACGTCGAGGATGATCGGATAGCCGGCCCGCAGCGGGCCCGAGCCGCAGTCGTGGGGATCGACGGCCTGCTCCCCGCCGGCGACGATGGTCTCGGTGGGGACGAGGCCGCGTTCGAGGCCGGCGATCTCGATCGCGCCGCGCACCCGCTCGGAGGTCAGCGCTGCACCGTCGAGGCGGAGGACGCCGCGTACCGGCTTCGACCGGCGGATGAGGTCGATGCCCTCGCGCACGGCCGAAACCGTGCGGGCGATGGCGTCGCGGATGGCCGCGATCTCCGCCTTCGTCTTCACCATGCGGGCGGGGAAGAAGGGTGGCAGGCAGGGGAGGACGCGCACCTTCGCCTGCCGGAGGCGGTCCGCGGCGTAGACCGGGAAGTCGTGGGGAACCCGGACGGCCTTCACCCGTCGCTCGACGAGGACCTCGGCCAGGACGTCGGCGAGGGTCGGCTTCTCGAGGCCGCGGCGCTTCAGCCGCTTCATGTACTTCGTGAGGGGCAGCACGCCGTGGACCTTCGCCTGTTTCCGCGCCCGACCGATCTCGAGGTCGGAGACGACGAGGTATCGGCGGCCCCGCGCCTCGAAGTACGGGACGGGGTCGCCCACGGAAAAGCCGGTGGCCCAGAGGAGGTCGCGGTTCGCGTGGCTGTCGGCGAGGATGGCGAGGTCCTTCGTATCGGTATCGGATCTCATCGGGTTCTCCGGACGGGGCGCCCGCACTCACTTCGGCGCGGGGATGAGCCCGTAGTATGAGAGGAAGCCTTCGAGGACGCGATAGAACTCGTCGTACTCGGAGAGGTAGGGGAAGCCGCGGGACTTCGCCATGACGGCGATGATGTTGTTCGGGAAGTGCTCCCGGATGCGCGGCGCCTCGGGGAAGCCCGTGAGCCGGCTGCCGGCGCCGAAGAAGAAGCAGGCCGGCGTCTCGAGCTTCATGCGGTCCCGGAATCGGAGGTCGGGGACGGAGGCGAACCCCTGAGGGTCCTGGGCCCGCGTCCAGAGCAGGTAGCCCCATGAGTCCCATGGGTCGGCGAGGTCCGCGGTCAGCAGGACCCGGGCGATCGCGCGATAGGCCGCCCGGTCGTGGGCTACGCCGTTGCGGTTCAGCAGAGTCTCCGCCGCGAAGCGCTCGGCGGGAGTGGGGGAACGCGCGAACCGCAGAAGGGCCGCGGCGTAGGCGGGAGCGTCGAGGTAGCCGTTCAGGATCACGAGGGCCGCGGTGCGATCGCGAAAGCTCACGGCGTACCGCTCGGCGATCCAGCCGGCGGCGCCCTCCGCGAGGAGGACGACCCTCCGCTTGCCCAGTTCCTCGCGGAGCGCTTCGAGGGCCTTCACGAGGGCCGAAACCGGGTATTCCGGCACGGCCGCGCCGTAGCCGGAGTCGCCGGTCAGTTCTTCGAGGCGCGGGAGCTTCACGTACGTGACGCGGGCGAACCGGGACAACTCGTCGAGCCAGGGACGGAAGGCATCGTGGGTCCATCCGAAGGGGGCGAGCACGAGGATGTCGATCTTCTCGGTGGCGGGATCGCCCGGCCGTCGCGAGGGCACCGTGACGGTTTCCAGGGATATCCCCCCGAGTTCGCGGCGCTTCCGCTCCTCTTCGAGGCCGGCGAAGGCCTTGTCGCCGTGCCGTTCCCACCACGCGAGCCAGGCCGCGGCATCGCGGCCGAAGCGGAGCCCCGTGACTTTCGAGAGGGTATCGGCGATCGCCACCGCCACGTGGGAGTCCTTCTCGCCCCGGAGGGCGCCGATGAGGGCTCCGAGAGATTCCCTCGAGACGATCTCGGCGAGAGCGAAGGCCGCCGTGCGCCGGACCACGGGATGGGAGTCGGCGAGGGCCTCCACCAGCGCCTCGGCGTCCCCTTTCTCGGGGGACAGGAGGAAGGCCAGGGCGAGCCCCTCCCGGACTCGCGTCTCGTCGTGGGTGAGGAGGTCGAGCCGGAGCTGGGCGCGGAGGGCGGGGTCGGTCACCGCGGAGAGTTTCCTCGCCGCCTCGCCGCGGACGAACCAGTGGTCGGAGAGGAGCGCGTCACGGAGCGGCGGGAGGGACCTGGAGTCTGCGACATCGAGCAGGTCGAACGCCTTCACGCGTGCGTCGAGGTCGCCTTTTCCGAACTGCCTCGCGAACCGTTCGAGGACCTTCCCGTAGTCCTCTTCCGCGAGGAGGGGGGCGGCGGCGAGCAGGAGGAGGAGGGGACGCAGGTGTCGCACTCCCGGATGATAGCATGGCCGCGATCGACGACAGGAGGCGGGACCTTGGATGACGGACAGAGACTCGACGGGCTGCGGGTGCTCCTGCGGGAGACGGGTGGCGCGGTCGTCGCTTTCTCCGGCGGCGTGGACAGCACCTTCCTCGCGGCGGCGGCGGCGGAAGTGCTCGGGCCGCGGGCATTGGCGGTGACGGGGCGCTCGCCCAGCCTCGACTCCGCGGAACTCGAGGAGGCCCGCGCGCTCGCGGCGCGGATCGGAATCCGCCACGAGGAGATCGATACCGGGGAGATGGAGCTTGCGGGCTACGTGGAGAACTCGCCGCTGCGGTGTTACTGGTGCAAGGGCGATCTCTTCGACCGCCTCGTGGCCCTGGCCGGCGAGCGCGGCCTGCCGGTCGTCCTCGACGGGACGAATGCCGACGACGCCGGGGACCACCGGCCCGGCGCGCGCGCCGCCTCGGAGCGAGGCGTCCGTTCGCCGCTGCGGGAGGTGGGACTCACGAAGGCCGCGATCCGGGCCCTCTCCCGGGACGTCTACGGCCTGCCGACGCACGACAAGCCGGAAATGGCCTGTCTCGCGAGCCGCATTCCCTATGGGACGCCGGTGACGGAAGAGCGGCTCCTCCGCGTCTCGGCGGCGGAGGCGGGCCTGCGGGCGCTCGGCTTCCGGGGGGCGCGGGTGCGGCATCACGGAGATGTCGGGCGGATCGAGATCGCGCCCGCGGACTTCCCGCGTGCCCTCGACGCCGCCGTCCGGGAACGGATGGCCGAGGCGCTGACCGGGGCGGGATTCCGTTACGCCGCCCTCGATCTCACCGGGTATCGTCGGGGGAGCCTCAACGAAGTGATCGTGAGGCCCCCGGAGGGGGAAGGAGCGTGATGAAGGGCAAGGTCCAGGGCCTCCTGCTCGCGGCGGTGCTGATCGCGCTCGTCCTGAACATCGTCCTGCAGTTCACAGGGGTGGCGAAGTCGGAGGTTCTCCGGGGCTTCGGTCCCGTGGCGCTCTTCCTGCTCCTGGTCGCGGCGAATCTGGGCTTCCTGTTGGCGGGGCTCGTCTTCACGGTACGGGCGTGGCGCCGGCGGGAGAAGTCCACCTTCCGGTGGGCATCCTTCGGTTTCGTCGCGGCCCTCGTGTTCGTCCTCGGTCTGGCCTCCAGCCCGTGGTGGCTGCTTTTCGACAAGGACCGTGACCGGGTGCTCATCGATCTCACCGTCGCGCTGGTGGGGCTCGGCGTGCCCTACGCCTTCTTCGCGTACTCCTTCTACCGGGAGTACGTCCGGATCGCCGGCACGCACCCCGCGGGCCACCACCGCCACCGGCGGGCGGAGGTTCCCGAGTCTTCGCCCGAGCCGGTCGGGGAGGACTGATGGAGGAGATCCGGCTCTGTCGGGGCCGCGCGAGGCCGATCTGGGCGGGGCATCCCGAGGTCCTCTCGGGGGCCGTCGAGTCCGTCACCGGCTCGCCCGCCGCGGGCGAAGTGGTGCTCGTGCGGGACCACGAGAGCCGGCCCATCGGGCGGGGGTTCTTCGCACCGGCTTCCCCGGTGCGCGTGCGGATGGTCACCCGCGACCCCGGGGAGGAGATCGACGCCGCCTTCTTCCTGCGGCGCGCGCGGCGGGCGGCGGCGTTGCGAGCCTCGCTCGGACTGCCCTCCGCGGAGACGACGGTCTACCGGGTGGTGCACTCGGCGGGGGACGGTCTGCCCGGTCTCGTGGCCGATCGCTATGGCGACTGGCTCACGATCGAGATCTCGAACCGGGGGATGGAGCGAAGAGCGGAAGTGGTTGCCGCCGCCCTCGCCGAGGCCTTCGGCGTCCGGGGAGCGCGCCTCCTGGGGGCCCCGGCCTCGCCGGAGGAGGGACTGACCGGCGAGGGGCGCGAACTCCTGCCGGAACCGGTGCCGCCGGAAGTCCCGGTCCGGGAGAACGGGATCCGGTTCGTCGCGGACCTCGTCCACGGTCAGAAGACCGGCCACTTCGCCGACCAGCGGGAGAACCGGGCAGCCTTCGCTCGGCTCGCCGCCGGGGGTCGGGTGCTGGACTGCTTCACCGGTACGGGCGGCTTCGGGCTCGCCGCGGCGCGTGCCGGGGCCGCCTCCGTCCTCGGCGTCGACTCTTCCGGTCGGGCGCTGGAACTGGCGGCCGGCAACGCCTCGGCGAACGGGGTGGCGGACCGGATGGAGTTCGTGAAGGACGACGTCTTCCGGTTCCTGCGGCGCATCGAGCGCGAGGGGCGGCGGTTCGACGCCGTCGTCCTCGATCCCCCGCGCATGGCCTCGCGGCGCAGGGAGTTGCGGAACGGCCTTCGGGGCTACAAGGAGCTGAATCTCAGGGCCCTGCGCCTCCTCGTTCCCGGCGGGCTCCTCGCCACGTCGAGCTGCACCGGGATCCTGCCGGAGGAGGACTTCTTCGGGATCGTCCGTGACGCGGCGCTGGACGCGAAGCGGGAGGTCCAGTGGTTCTTCCGCTCCGGCCAGGCCCCCGACCACCCCTGGCCCGCCGCCTGCCCCGAGGCCCGCTACCTGAAGTTCGCCCTCGCCCGCATCCACTGATCGTCGGGCTGACCGCCCGTCCTCGATGTCCTGGACCAGGTCACGTCCGGCGGCTCACTTCGGCTCAGGACGGCGGCAGGCGGCCTCGAGGTCGATCTCCGCCCGTCGCCAGAACTCCCGCCACGCCGCCTGTTCGGCCGCCGGCAGTGGTGCGAGCCGGTCCGGGTCGCGCACGCGCAGGAGAACCGGATCGCGGAACCACCGCGAGACTTCCGCGACGAACCCCGCCGGCGGCGCCGCCGAAAGTGTCCGCTCGAGGGCGTCCCACAGCCACTCGCGTGCCTGCTCCCGCCACACGGCGCGGTCCGCCTCCGGCAGCGCGGTGGCGTCGCCATCCCCGCCGGCGGCCATGATCGCGGCGTGGATGGCGGCCATCGCCTCCTCCGGGCCCGGCTCCGCGCCCGCGGCGAAGTCCTCCGCGTAAAGGCGCGCCGCCGCCACGACGAAGCGCTTCGCGAGCAACACGGACGCGAGCGGCCGCCGCTCCTCCGGCGTGCGGGCGCGGGCGCCGCCGGCGAGGATGGCCGGCAGGCTCTCCTCGAGCGCGAGCGCGCGTTCCGCCCGCCCGGCGCGCTCCGCGTCCCGGGCCTCGTGGAAGGCCGCCAGGGCCTCGCGGTACATCCCCCGCGAGGAGAGCGCCTCGCCGAGCGCCGCGCGGGACTCCACGGAGTCCGGCCAGAGCCGCGCCGCCTCACGCAGCGTCTCGATGGCCAGGTCCGGGTCGCCCTCGGCGAGGAGCGCAAGGCCGAGGCCCCGGCGCGCGGTGGGCGATGCGGGCGCCGCCTCGACCGCGCGGCGCCAGGCCTCCACCGCCTCTCCGCCGTGACCGGCCTCCCCGAGCGCCGCCGCATAGCGCATCCAGGCCGCCGGGGACCGGGGTCGCCTCGACAGGGACGCCGCCGCATAGCGGAGGGCCTCGCGCGGCCGGCGGAGCGCCGAAGCGCACTGCGCCGCCCGGAGGAGGAGCCCGCGGTCCCCGCTGTCGAAGAGGAGCGCGTCGCGCACGAGCGGGAGTGCGGTCCCGGGCCGGCCGCAACGGAGCAGCGCGAGGGCGAGGACCTCCACCGTGCGCGACGGAGCGGTCCCCGCCGTCGTCCCCGAGGCGATCTCGAGGAGGCGGGCAGCGTCCCCCGTCCCGGCGGCGTTGCGGACGAGTGTCCGGAACGGGTCGGCGTCGAGGGCGAGGACGAGGCGGACGAGCGGGGCCGGGTCTCCGCCTCCTGACCGGGAGCGGCGGACATCGATCCACTCGTCGAGCGCGGACGCCACGGCGTCCCGCACTTCCGGCGGACGGCGCGCCATTTTCGCCGCCGTCTCCTCCGCGGGCGCCCCCCCCGCGTCGACGCCGTAGCGGAGGAAGACGGCGCGGAGCCCCTCCTCCGTCCGGGCGTCGTCGAGGATGACCCCGCGGCCGGCGCGCAACTCTTCGAGGGCGTCGAGCAGCGCGTGGTCGGCCGCCGCCTCCGCCGCGGCCTCCCCGGCGGCCCGCCGCTCGGCCTCCACCTCGCCGGCGAGCCGCTCCGCCGCCGCGCGGTCCGCCGCGGACAGCTCGGGGACCGCCGCCAGCTCCACCGCCTGACGCGCCGCGGTCGCCGCGTCGATGAACCGCTTCTCCCCGCGGAGCCGTTGCGCCTCCGTCATCGCGTCGGCCACGGCGAGACGCGCGCGGTCCTCGCGCTCCCGCTGCGCGCCGGAGACCCACAGGAACATGGACCCTCCGCCGAGGATCGCGGCCAGCACCGCCGCGGCGAGCAGGAGCGAGAGCCGCCGCAGGCGTCGCTGGTCGCGCGCCTCCCCCTCCTTCTTCTCGGCTTGCGCGCGGACCTCCGTGGCCGCCAGCGCCGCGCGGTGGGCGCGCTCGGCGACCGCGAGGAGGTACGTCTCCACGTCTGCGGCCACGGCGCCCGCGTCGCGGGGGCGATCCTTCGGGAGCGGCGAGAGGCAGCGTTTCGCGAGCGCGACGAGGGGGGCGTCCGCCCCGCAGGTGTTCAGGCGCGCGAAGGCCCCCTCGAGGCTGCACTGCGCCGCCTGCACGAGGACGAAGTCCGGTGCGCCGGTGTACGGGGGCTCGCCGGTGAGGGCCTCGGTCAGGATGGCCCCGAGGGAGAACACGTCGGAGCGCTCGTCGAGGGCCTCGACCTGGCCGAGAGCCTGCTCGGGCGGCATGTACGCCGGCGTCCCCATGACCGAGCCCGCGATGGACTCGGACCCGACGCCGGTCGTGCGGACCGTCGTGACGATCGTCGCCGGGTGCGCCGGTGCCGCCGAGCGCCGCTCATCGGCAACGCCCCCTCGCGGCAACACCTTGGCGAAGCCCCAGTCGAGGATCTGCACCTCGCCGAATGCGCCGACCATGACGTTCGCCGGCTTGAGATCGCGGTGGATGACGCCCCGGGAGTGGGCGTAGGCCATCGTCTGGCAGGCCTGCGCGAAGGCCTCGATCAGCCCGCGATCCGCGCCGGGGGGCCCGGTCCGGTCGCGGATGAGCGCGGAGAGCGTCCGGCCCTTGACGAGCTTCATCGCGAAGAACGGCCGGCCGTCGGCGCCGAGCCCCATCTCGTACACGGGCACGACGCCGGGGTGCTGGAGCTGCCCGCCGATCTGCGCCTCCTCCACGAAGCGCTGCACGATCTGCGGGTCGGAGGTGAACTGCTCGTGGAGGACCTTCAGCGCCACGTCCCGCCCGAGGTCCACGTCGCGGCCCTTCAGCACCTCGCCGACGCCGCCCCGGGCGAGCGGTCCGAGGACCAGAAAGCGGCCGGAGTGGCGCAGCGACACCTCGCCCTCGACGATGACGTCCGCCTCGGCCTCGCGCAGCCGGATGCGCGGCGCGACCATCCCCGCCGCCTCCAGGTCGAGGAGGATGCTCTTCATCTCCCCGTCCATGGTCACTTCCCTCCCCCGGTGCGCGCCGCGGCGGCCCGCGCGTCGGCCCAGAACTTCGCCCACGCCTCGCGCTCCGCGGCGGGGAGCGTCGCGAGGAACTCCTCCTCCCGGACGAAGGCGAAGGCGTTCTGGGTCAGGTCCGAGAATGGCCGCGGCGATGTCCGGTGGGCGTCGAGGTCCAGCCGCAACCACGCGAGCGCCTGGGTGCGCCAGGCGGCGCGGGCGGGCTCGTCGAGGCGCCCGGCGTCCGGCGCCCGCCCCGTGCCGACGATGACCGCGCATGCGGCGGCGGGGAGGACGTCCCCGGTCCCCGTGCCGGCCAGGAGGGAGGGGTCGCGGCGGAACGCCTCCGCGTAGAGCGCGGCCGCGGCGGCGGACAGCGAGCGCTGGTCGGCGAGCCACGCGGCAAGGACCGCGTCGGCCGCATCCCGCGGCGGCGCCTTCCCCGCGGCGATGGCGGCGATCCGCTCGCCGTCCCGGGCCAGCGCCTCGCAGCGCGCGAGGTGGCGGGCCGCCTCGGGCGCCATCAGGGGGTCGGTCGCCACGAGGGCGGCCGATTTGCGGGCCGGCTCCACGGCCTCCGCGAATTGCCCGGCCGCGACGAGGGTGGCGGAGAGCGTGCCCAGCGCGGCGGGGTCGTCCGGGGCCCCCTGGAGGGCCACCCGCAGCGCCGAAAGAGCCTCCTCGATCCGTCCCGCCCCGAAGAGGTATCCCCCCAGCATGCCCTGAAGCTCCGCGGGGTCCGGGATGAGGGGGATCAGGCGTTGCAGGACTTCGATCGCGGAGTCCAAGTGTCCGGAATGACTGAGGCCCAGGGCGAGCATGAACAGTGGCGCGGGGTGGCGGGGAGCGATCCGTTCCGCCTCGCGGGCCTCTTCCACTGCCTCGGCGGGCCGCCCATCGAGGAGCAGCGCCCGGGAGAGGTCGAGGCGCAGATCGGGGTCCGCGGGCATTGCGGACACCGCCGCGCGCAGGGGGCCCAACGCCTCCGCCGGCCGGTCCGACTCGAGGAGCGCGCGGCCGAGGTCGGCGGCGACGACGGCGTCGGGCGGCCCGATCGAAAGCAGCTTGCGGAACGCCTCCGCGGCCTCCGCCGGGCGCTGCAGCGCGAGGAGGAGGCGTCCGAGGTTGCCGTAGTGGGAGGGAACGCCCGGCTCGAGGGCGATGGCGCGCCGGAGAAACTCGAGGGCCTCCTCGAGCTGGCCCTGCTGGACCAGCGCGCCGCCGAGCATCGACAGGGCCCGGGTCGAGGTCGGCGTCAGCTCGAGGGCCTTCCGCGAGTGCGCCTCGGACTCCGCGAACGCCTCTTTGGCGTACAGGGCTTCGGCGAGGTTCTCGTGGGCGGCGGCGAGGCGGGGGTCGAGTTCGAGCGCCCGGCGGTAGTCGGCGATCGCCTCGTCGATCCGGCCCGCCACGAGGTGCGCAAGGCCGAGCGCGTTCAACGGGCGCGCGTCCCGAGGGTTCGCCGCCGCCTCCTTCGCGAGGAGTTCGAATGCCTCGTCGGTGCGCCCGCTGCGCGCCAGCGAGATGCCGAGCTTCACCGGGAGCCAGGCGGAGCCCGGGGCGAGCTCGAGCGCCATCCGATAGACCTCCTCCGCCTCGCCCCATTTGTCACGCGCGGCAAGGGCGTCGGCCAGGCGCTCGAGCGACTGGGCCGTCGGGCGCATCTCGGCGATGGCCCGGAAGAGCCCCAGGACGTCCTCTCTCAGATCGGGCCCATCCAGCATGACGCAGAGCCCGAGGACCCCGGACAGGTCGAAGACGCGGAGCGCGAGCGCCCGCCGGATCAGGCCGGTCGCTTCCCCGATCGCCCCCTGCCCGGCGTGGGCCGCGGCGGCGACGAGAAGCGCCTGGGTGCTCTCCGGATCGATCTCCACCGCCCGCCGGAGGCACGCCCGCCCCTCTTCCTCCCTGCCGGTCTGGAGGAGCGCGGCCCCGAGCCAGGCATGCGTCGTCCCGTTCTCCGGCGCCAGGCGGACCGCCTCGCGGGCCGCCACGAGCGCCTCGTCCGGCCGTCCGAGCTCGAAGAGGGCGGGCCACAGGTTCCCGAAGTACTGCGGGTCCGCGGGGTCGAGGGCGATGCCCTCCCGGGCGATTCGCGCTGCCTCCTCCGTGCGTTCGATGATGGCGAGCGTACTGACGAGTCGGTTGCGCGTCGCGGAGTCGAAGGCGTTGAGCTCCAGGACCTCGCGGAAGGCCGCGATCGCCTCGTCGTACCTCCCCGCGGAGAAACAGGCGGCGCCGAGGGCGCGCTGCCGGCAGGTGCAGTCGGGCGACTTCTCCGAGGCGAGGAGCAGGGCGATCGCCTCCTCGGACCGGCCCAGAGCGTCAAGGGCCGTACCCTTCCCGTAGAGGGCGTGAAGGTGCCCCGGATCCTGACGCAGCGCCTCGTCGCAGCACGCCAGAGCCTCGTCGGGGCACCCTTCCTCGAGGAGGATGGACGCCTCCAGGCGGAGGGTGTCGGGGTGCTGCGGGAGGCGGCGCAGCGCCTCGAGGCTGGCCCTTGCCGAGGGCAAGCCGTCGCCGCCGGCGAAGTTGCACACCCATCGCAAGAGGCGGGGGCTCAGCGGCGCGAGGGCCAGCGCCGCGGTCCCGAAGCGGATGCCCCCCTCGCCGTCCACCGGGTGGAGCCGCCAGCACTCGTTCGAGAGGGCGGTGAGAACGGTCACGTTGCCGGGGTCCTCGAGGTGCAGGCGCCGGAGGAGCCCGGCGGCTGAGCCGGACTCCTTCGAGCCGGACAGGCCCTTCCCGAGGAGGAGGATCGACCGCGCGGGGACCCGCGCGAAGTCCGCCTCGTCGGCCAGCCGACGGAGCTCGGCGGCTTCTCCCGTGGCGGCGGCGTCGCGGAGGCGGCACCGCCAGGGATCCGGGTCGGCGAGCTTCGCCGCGGTGAGGATCTTCGGCACGTCGCCGGTCGACCGGGAAGAGCCAAGGATGGCCGCGGCCCAGTCGTCCAGGGCCAGCGCCACCTCCCGGGCGAAGTCCTTGCCGCGCGCGCGGAGGGCCTCGGCCACCGCGACGGGGTCCGCCGCGCGGGGGTCGAGCCCCTCCTCCGTGAACGCCGCCGCGTAGGCCGCCGGCACGACGGCGCTGTCATACTCCCCCGCTCGGCCGAAGGCGGCCTCCGCGAGCCGGTCGAGGAATGCCTGGCTATGCGCGGCCCGCTCCGCCTCCGCGCGCGCCCGCGCGAGCCCCGCCGAGGTCTCCCGCAGCAACCTCTCCGCCCGGGCCGCGGTGGCCTCGTCCGCGCCGCCGGCCAGGCGCCGCGCCTTCTCCGCCGCGAGGTAGGCCTCGTCGAGGCGGCCCTCCGCGGCGAGCAGCGCGGCTTCCTGCATCGCCTCGTCGACCTTCGGCCGGAGGGCGGCCACGCGTTCCCGGGCCTTCGCCGCGTGCCGCAGGCTGAGCCCGCCGCCCGAAAGCACGACGAGGATGACCGCCGCCGCCGCCGCGAGGGTCCGCTGCTTCGCGCGCCGTTCCCAGCGCGCGTGGTCCGTCGCCCGGTCGAGGCGGGCCCGCTCCTCCACTGCCGCCAGCTCCGCCTCTTCCGCCCGGCGACGCACCTCCGCGAAGTGCGCGGAGAGCGCCGCCACGAGTGCCCCGGCGCTCTCCGGCCGGTTCGAGGGCCGCGGGTCAAGGCAGCGCCGCGCCAGGTCCACGAGCGCGGGGTCCGCGCCGCAGCCGGCGAGCCGCGCCCAGGCCTCCTCGAGCCGGGCCTGCGACGCCATGAGGAGCAGTTCCTTCCGCTCGCCCACGTACGGCGGCTCCCCGGTGAGGATCTCGGCGAGAATCGCGCCGAGGGAGAACACGTCGGAGCGCGCGTCGAGTTCCTCCACCCGCCCCAGCGCCTGCTCCGGCGGCATGTAGGCCGGCGTCCCCATGACCGAGCCCGTCAGCGACGCCGAGCCCGAGGACCCGGTGCGCACCGTCGTGACGATGGTGTGCTCCGTCTCGGACGTTTCGGGTGCCGCGGGCTCCGACCGCCCCAGCACCTTCCCGAAGCCCCAGTCCACGATGTAGGACTCGCCGAAGCGCCCGAGGAGGATGTTCGATGGCTTCAGGTCGCGGTGCAGGACGCCCCGCGCGTGGGCATAGGCCATGGCCTGGCAGATACGCTCGAAGAGGCGGACGAACCGGGGCAGGTCTTCGCCCGGGGCGCCGCGGGCCTCGAGCGCGGCGGCGAGCGTCTGGCCCCGCACGAGCTTCATCGTGAAGAACGGCCGCCCGTCCGGCGTGAGGCCGAGGCCGTAGACGGGGACGATGCCGGGGTGCTGGAGCTGGCCGCCGATCTGCGCTTCCTCGACGAAGCGCTGCAGGATGTCGTCGCGGATGGCGAGCGAGCGACGGAGGACCTTGAGCGCGACGTCCCGGCCGAGATCGCGGTCGCGCGCCTTGTAGACGACGCCCACGCCGCCCTCGCCGATCTCCCCGGCCACGACGTACCGGCGGTCGTCCGGGACCGCCTCCTCGTCGCCGGCCTTCACCCGCAGCAGCGGCGACGCCTCGTGCGGGTCGTCGTGGAGGAGGAGCCGCGGCTCGACGCCGCTCCGTGCCGCGATGGACTCGAGGATGCTCGGCCCCGGCCCCCCTTCGGGGCCGGCTCCGCCGGATGTCGGCTCGCCCATATCGCCCCTCCGGAGTCCATGTCCTACCCGATCCGCAGTTCCGGACCGCCGATTTCGTGAGTGTCGAATTCTCCCCGCTGCCTCCGGATTCCACGGGTGCGTGCGCCCGCAGGCAGCCTGTCGGGGAGAAGGGATGCCCCGCAGAGATCGTCGCCGGCCCCGACGGGCTGCGGGCAGAACAGGAACTCCCGAACGGCGCCGGTTCCCGCGGCTGTTCAGCGCTGGAACAGCGGGAGGAGCTGCAGCGGGACGGAGAGGATGAGGACGGCGCAGGCCGTGGCGAAGGCGGAGCTGGTGCCGGTGGTGGAGACGGCGCCTCGTTCCGGCCAGTAGCCGCCGGTGCGCTGGTCGTCCACGAGATGGTCCCGCATCCGCGGCCACCAGCGCTTCCAGTGCGGCTCGAACTTCTGCACCGCCGCGGCCTGCCAGAGCGCCTGGGCCGCGTAGAGGTTGCCGTAGAAGAACCACCCCTCGTAGCCGAAGAAGCTCGCCTCGAAGTGGTCGTCCATGAACTCGAGCCCCGCCTTCACCATCCGGTCCCGGCCGTACTCCCCGAGCCCGAAGAGGGTGGAGAGCGCCGCCGCGGTCAGGGCGTAGGTCTGGCGGTCCCGCGTCGTCAGGCTGTAGCAGAAGCCCCCGGATGTGGGGTCCTGGGACCGCTCGAGGTAGTTGACCGCGCGGTCGATGACCTCCTTCCGGACGGGGATACCCGCCTCCCGGGCCATCCTCAGCGCCTGAACCATGCACACGGTGACGGAGCCCTCGTGGGAGGTGGTGCCGAGGCGGACGGGGTAGTACCACCAGCCTCCGGTCTCGTCCTGCGACCGCTCGATCACCGCGACCGCCCGGGCGAGTTTCTCCCGGATCTCCTCCCGCTCTGCCCGGCCGTCGCTTCCCGGGCGGGGTTCCGAAGAACCGTAGGCCAGGGCGAGCGCCAGCGCGGCGTAACCGTGGCCGTGCATCCTCGACTGCTCGTCGGCATCGAGGCAGATGTAGCCCGACGGGCGTTCTCCGGTGGCCGCGGCGGGGGAGGTCACGTGCCGGAGGAGGAAGTCCACGCCGCGCGCCACGGAATCCGAGTGGCGGCCGCGGTTCATGGTGTGACCGTTCGCCATGAAGGCGAGGACGGCGAGGCTCGTCACGGCGATGTTGGCGGCCGGTTCCTCGTTGAAGCTCCCGTCCACCTTGCTCTGTTCGGAGGCGAGGTACGTGAGCCCCTTCGCGATCGCGTCGAGCTGGGCCCTGGTCACCTCCGCGGGCGGTGCGGCGCCGGGGGAGCCGCGGGTGGTGGGGGGGGGGCGCTCCTCCTCTCCCCGGGCGCCGGAGAAGAGGGCGCCGAGCAGGATCACGGCGGCAATCGGGCGGGCGAGCGACATCCTCACCATCGTATCATCGGTCCGAGGACGCGACCCTCTTCGTGTATTCCTCGATCAGCTTCCGCCAGCGGAGAGGGATCACCTCCCATTCGCCGTTCAAGTACGCCTGGCGGACCTGCTCCGGGAGGTTCGCGAGCCACTCGGCATTGGGGTCCGGTTCCGCGGCCTTGTCCGGGTCGGTCCGCGGGGGCTTCTTCGCGTCGGGATTCTCGGGTCGCTCTTCGCGCCGGCGGCCGTCCTTCGGGTCGCCTTCGCCGGTGTTCCGGGGGTCCCGCTCGTCGACCTTCTGCTCCTGCTCCCGCCGCTTCCGCTCTTCCTCGGAATCGGGCGGCTGCTCCTCCTGCCCCTCGCCCTGCCCCGACTGATGGGGGGCGTTCTCCAGGATCTCCTGCATCTTCTCCGAGGCCTTCTGCCCGTTCTCGCGGCTGCCGGTGAGGAGCTTCTCGATCTCCTCGCGGGCCTTCTCGCCGGCCTTGGCCGCGCTCTCCGCGGACCCGCCGGGCTTCAGCGCCTTGACGAGCAGGCTCTCCGCCTCGCCCATCAGCCGGGAGACCTCCTTCAGGGCGGCCTCGACGTCGTACTTCTCCTCGCCCCCGCCCGGCTCCTGGGCGAGCGCCGGGAGCACGAGACCGAGAACGACGACGAGCGACAGGGCGACGCGTGGCACGGAAGACCTCCCCGGGGTCATCGGACCCCCAGCGATGCGACAAAACGGTTCCAGATGTCCTTGAGGAGCCCCTGGCGGTGGGCGAGCCGGGAGAGGGCCTCCCGCTGCGCCTCGTCGAGCTTCCCGATCCCCGGGTGGCCCTCGATGAACCCCCGGAGTTCGCGGTTCAGCTCGTCCTGCATCGCCCGGAGCATGAGGAGCTCGGCCGCCGGCGGCACGAGGGGCTGCTGCCCGCCGCCGCCCTGCTGCTGCTTGCCCTGGCGCTGGCGGCGCTTCAGCTCTTCGTGGAACACCGCCTCGAGGCTCTTCAGCCGGCGCAGGATGTCGGCCTGGATGGCCTGCACCAGCGTGTCGGTCTGGTTCCGGCCGAGCCGGAGGCCGACGTCCAACATGTCGTCCCCGACGGTGCGGAGGGTGAACCCGAAGACCTGCGAGCCCTGCTTCTCGATCTCCGTGACGATGTACTCCACCTGCCCGGCGAGCTTCGTCTGGGCCTCGCCGAGGTCCTTCAGCCGGAAGCGCTCCACGCGAATCAGGGCCCCGCCGCGGGCCGCGCGCTCGGTGTCGATCTTCAGCGTCTCGGCGTTGAGCTTCTCCTGCTCCGCGGCGAGCTTCGCGAGCTCCTGCTGGATGCGGAAGAGCAGCTCCTCCTGCTGGAGCTGGCGGTACCGGCGCTCCTCCTCCGACAGCTCTTCCTCGGCCTGCTTCAGATGGTCCTCGGCTTTCTTCTGGGCCTGCTCGGCCTCCTCGCCCTCGCCCCCCGAGAGACGCCTTCGGGCTTCGCCCATGGATCGGTTCGCGCGGTCCGCAG
>JALOQY010000327.1 GCA_025459285.1 Planctomycetota bacterium
GGCGAGGCGGATCTCGACGTCCATGGCGCCCGGTGGCACGCCGCGCAGCGTCCGGTTGACGAGAGCGCCCGGGCCGTCGACCGCGAGCAGGTAGCGTCCCGCCCCGAGGCCGTCGATCCGGAAGCGCCCCGCGGAGTCCGCCCAGCACATTCCGTGGGGGTTCGGATCGCCGCCGCGCGAGAGGAGGTCCTCGTTCTCGGGCACCGCGAGCACGTGGGCGCCGCGGATGCCCTCGCCGCCGGGGCCGAGGACCACCCCGCCCACCGCGGTCGGGGCGCCGAGGACGATGTCCGCGGGCTGCTCTCCCGGGCCGAAGGGACCCGCGAGAACCGGGCCGTACCGGAGGCCCTCCGCGGACTCCCCGTGCACGTCTACGAACAGGAGCTTTTCGTAGGCGTCGAAGACGATGCGCGCGCTCCCCTTTTCGAACGAGGAGAGAGTCGGCGCGCACAGCGTCTCCTTCTCGGTGAACTCTGCAACCGGATAGCACCAGACCGTCCCGCGGGCGACGGAGTTCCCCGCGGCGTCGTGGATGCGGAGGAGGAGGGCCGGCCCTCCTTCCTTCGCTGGCGCCCGGTTCCGGTCGAGCCAGCCGTTCGGGTCCTCCTCCGCGAGAACGATCACGAGGTCCTCCCGGCCGGCGATGGCGCGGACCGTCGCGTGGAAGCAGCCACCCTTCGCGTCGCTCGCCAGAGCCACGACCTCGTAGTCGCCCTCGCGGAGGTGCTCGACGCGAAAACGCCCGCCGGCCCCGCCGACGGTCAGGAAGCGCTCGCGCGCCCCGGGCGGCGTGACCGCGAACCACCAGCGCGGGGGCGGCGTCCGGTCGGGCAGGAGGACCTGGCCGGCGAGCACCTTCCCCGGCGCGAGCGTGAGCTCGACCGCGAGCTCGCGCGATTCGCCGTCCGACCCCGGCACGGAGACGTCGTCGCTTCCCGCGTGCGCCCGGTGCGCGGCGCTCGCGACGAGGCGGCCGGGCGGGAAGGGCCCTACCCGCGCGCGACCGTCGGCGCCGGTGGTTTCGCACGACGTGGCGGCGCCCTCCCCCTCCGCGGACTGGTCCTCTCTGTCTGCGGGCGGCCCGACGTATACCCGGGCGCCCTCGAGGGGCTTCCCACTCGCCCCGTCGAGGACCCTCGCGACGACGTACCGGTCGGGGACGCCGGGGAGGGTGAGGTCTACGCGCGCCTCGGTCCCGGTGACCGGCGCGGAGACGGCCGCCGGCGCGCCCGGCCGGTCGATCGGTTCGGCGGCGACGCGATATCGGAGACCCGGCATCACGGTCGGGATGCGATACGCGCCGTCCGCGTCCGTCACCGCGCCGGTGAGCATGTCGAGCGAGAACCTCCACTGGAACGCCGGCTCGCCGATCCCCTCGTCCAGCGCGGCCCCGATCCTGACGCCCGCAATCCCGCGGCCGTCCGGGCCCGCGAGCCGGCCCGCGATCGACGGCGACGGCACCGCCTCGACCGAGACCTCCCGCCGCTCGCCGGGCGAGAGCGTGAGCGCCAGCGGGTTGTAGCCACCGCCGGTGGCCTCCTCGAGTCCCGGCGAGACCAACCCGCGGCCGTGGGCGAAAACCATGACGTCGCCGGCGACGGGGCACTCGAGTTCGAACCGGCCCGTGGAGTCCGAGACCACGCGGAGGATCCCGGCCTCGGCGAAGCGCCCGGTCTCCATCGGGTCGTGGACGATCTCGAGGACGTAGACGGGGACGCCGGGGAGTGTCGCGCCCGTGGCCGGAGAGACGACGCGCCCCGAAAGGCGTGGCGCCGGTAGCAGTGACAGCTCGAGCGGCCCGCCGCCCTCCGTCACCGGCACCTCGACAGGCAGGAACCCGGCGGCACGCGCCGTGAGCCGGGCCCTCGCTCCGGCCGGGACGTCGAACCGCCCGTCCGGCCCGGTCCGGGCGCCGGTCTTCGTGACGCGGCCTTCGGCGTCGTACATCTCCGCCAGGATGTCCGCGCCGGCGACGGGATCGCCCGTCCCGGCGGCGAGGATGCGGCCCGAGATCGGACGGAGGTCCTCGTCCACGACGATCCGGAGGTCGCCCTCCTCCTCCGCGGGGGGCGCCGCGAAGACCCGGACGATCGTGCCTGGGGCGGACGCGAGGAAGAGACCGCCGGCGACCGGCGCCCCCTCGATCGAGAAGCGGCCCTCCCCGTCCGTCGGGGCGGCCGCACTGCCCACCACGACCGTCCCGAGGAACGGCCGCCCGTCGGACCACCTCGCGGTGCCCCGCAGGATCCGGGCGGCGCCGATGAGTCCAGCGCTCCCGTCGGCGCGCAGGCCGGGCCGCGCGACCTCGACCGGTAGCCTCACGACCTCGCCCCACGGCGCCGCCACGAGGACTTCGTAGTCGCCCGGGGAGAAGACGGCAACCGTGAATCCGCCCTGCTCGTCGGTCTCGATGACCGCGAGCGGCGGGCCGCCCGCCATCGGCGGCCGCCACACGTCGGTCGCCAGCGGCATTGGTTCCTCGGGGTCGATCGGGCGTAGGAGACGCACTTCGACGCGGGCCTTCACCGGGAAGCCGTGGCACGTCACGCTGCCTGCGATCGAGCCGGCGGGCCCAGCGGCGGGCGGCGCGGATGCGGTGCCCGCGGCGACGAGGAAGAGCAGCGCGGCCATGTGGAGCGTCCGGCGCATTTCGATTCCCTCCGAGCATCCGGAGTACGACCCCATTCTCTCACTGCGGGCGCAGGATGACGTCGGCGGATCCGCCGGCCTCGACCCCCTCCCCACGAACGCCAGTCCCACGGATGCCCGGTAACCGGCAGGCCCGGGGTGCGAAACGACCCCTCGTCTTCTCCCGCACGGCTCGTTCGCCTCGTGGAACCCGCGCCCGATCAGGTCCGTGGCCGGCTTGGGACACAACATCCCAGATCCCGGTCTTCGGTTGGGGTGGGGTGAGGCGGATCACGCGCCCGTCGTCAGGCGGCCGGCGGGGCCCGGGCGTGGAAGCGGTCGGGCGGGGGATGCTCGGCGAGGTGCTTCACGATCCAGCCGATCACCGCGGGCTCGGGGAGGAAGGAGACGATCTTCATCTCCGCGCCGCAGCGAACGCAGGAGAGCAGGTCGCACTCGTAGACCCTCCAGATCAGGCGCGCCCAACTCGCCCGGCTTGATGGCTTCGGCTCCCCGGCCGGTCCGGCGACAGGCTTTGCCGGTGAGCCCTCGTCCGCCGGCGGCCGGTACGGCGCCCGCGGGCGGTTCGCGTACGCCCCATGGTAGTGCACCGTGTGCCGGCCCGGGTCCGCAATGTGCCAGGTGAGGCGACGGGTGAACTCCATCGGCTCGAGGACGAGAGCGCCGCCCTGGTCGTGGCCCTCGGGCAGCGAGAGCAGGACCTTGCCGTCGGGAGTGACGGAGACCCGGTCGATGGCCACCGGCCCCCGCGCGGCGTTCCGGACCCGGCGGGAAGTGCCCAACCATGGTAGAGTGCTGCCTCCGGCCGCGGGCCTGGAGGAAGGACGGCGAGTGAGGAAGGGCCTCCTAATCGTCTCGCTGGCCCTCGCGGGCATCTGGGGGGCGATGTGGCTCTTCGGCCACCTGGTCTTCTTCGTCGTGCGGGAGACGCGGGAAGTACCCGAGACCCGGGAGGAGACCGTCGAAGGCGTGGATGTGTACGTGTGGGCGAACCCCGTGGAGGTCGAGCGGACCCGATCCCTGCGGTGCCCGCTCGTCGTCCACCTCTCCCAGCGCGGTCCTTTCGTTCTCGGGCTCCGCTTCGTCGATCCGGAACGCGTCGCGGTCGCCGTGATGATCCACTCGGCCTCGCTCCGGGTCGGCAACGACTCTCCGGTCGTTATCCGCTTGGGTGCCGGCCGGAAGAGCCCGGGCAGTGCGTGGCTCCCGTTCTTTATGAACGCCTCAGAGTACATCGTCCACGTGTTCCACTCGGAGCCTGTCCGGCTCGATGACCCCGCGGTCCTCGAGGCGGACGTGAGCCTAAAGGGGCCGCGCGGCGTGGTGCGCCGCCGGCTTTCCCTGCCAGTAGTGGTCCAGGCGAGCCGGCGGTCGTGCTGGAGCGGCCTTTCCCACTAGCCCGTGGCCGTGAAAGGGCGCGGCGGATCCGGTGCGGTCCGTCGCGGTCATGCGCGATGCCGGTGCGGTGACCTCTCCGGGTCGATGTGACGACGAGAACGGCGGTCGAGCGGTGCGGCGGGCGCCGGCCGAGAACGACAGCACCCAGACCACGAGCGCCCAAGCGGTGTCCCTCGCGGAAGTACTGCCTGGCTCCGACCCCCAGATGGGTGGAGGATGTCGGGGCAGGTACGCGGGATCGCCGCACGGACCGGTCGAGGAGAGCCCTTGGGGCTGCTGTGCCTCTGACTTCTGCTCAGCCTGCCACGGCGCGAACCCGCGACTTTCAGCGTTTCGTTGGACGTTCCGTGAACTCCGACAGCTTGGTCTGAATTGGAGCTCTTCGGAGAGCTCGACCCGACGGAACCAGCTTCCTACGAGGCCTTTGCGGCGGCTGGGGCTTGGTCGGGGCAACTGATCCCGGGCGATGCACGATGCTCGGTGCGGGTGTTGTACGAGATCCGTTGGCTTGACAGCCCCCCCAGAACGATGGGAGCATCTTCGTCCATGAACCAGGGAATGCTGTCGTTGCTGCTGGCAATTGCGGCCTCCGCCATCGGGCCTGCCGATGTCTTGCCCGCAGAAGGGACCGAGCAGGAACCGAAGTGGCTGGAGACGGTCTGGACAGCGGAGGTCGGCGAAGACATCTACGAGTCCCCTGAGGTGCAGGGGGGACGGGTCTACGCCGCGAACAGCTGCGGCGCCGTGACCTCCCTTGACCTCACCAGCGGCAAGGTCCTGGCCCGCACGACGTTTGATCTCGGGTCGAACCACCGGCTTCCCATCCAGGTGGCGGCAACGCCTGACGGTTTGTTTCTGGCCCGGGGTCACCTGGTACGGCGGTGCGACCTGACGAACCTGGAGACCGTGTGGTCCGCCGATTTGGGGGAGTCGCACCAGTGCCTCGCGGTGGCCGGGGGAAGACTGCTCACCACGACTTACCCGGACGTCATCTTGCTGGACGCCGAGAGCGGGAAGGTGATTTGGCGGAAGAAGGTGGGTTCGCAGGGCCGGGGCGTCCTGCTTGGCGGCAACTTCGCGTTGTACGCCTCGAACACCGAAGAGTGCCGGTTCCTGGACCTCGTAACCGGCGAAACCAGGTGGACCGCGCGTGCGGAGGAGTACTGCCACGCCCTCGCGCTCGGCCCGGGCGTTGTCTACTACGGGTCCGGCGCGTACCGGCTGAAGGACGGCTCCGCGCTGTGGACGGTCGA